>JAQBHM010000075.1:0-4490 GCA_032127795.1 Bacteroidales bacterium
CTGTGGCCAGAGCACTTGTGTAGAATACATTCTCATCAAGATCGATCCCGAGACGATACATCTTCTCCTGCAACTCCTTTGCAGTCCTTTCACTCGAGTTGGTAAGGAAGAGAAACTTCTTGTCCTCCTTTTTGAGCCATTCCACAAATTCAGGGACACCGGGCAACAGTTTATTACCGTGATAAATAACTCCGTCCATGTCACTTATAAAAGCTTTCTTGCCACGGATTTTTTCTATTATTGCTTTGTCTTTCATCTCAAAATTTCAGACTTCAAAATTAACAATTAATACTATGCCTTTAGCCTGTCCATTGCTGCCTCAAGATGTTTTTCAAAGATATTTGCCGTTTCCACCCATCTCAGCATGCGGGTGCTGACTTCGGGAAATCCCGGTGACCTGACCGAGAGCGTCTTGTACAAAGCTTCCCTGAGCTCAGTCATTGCGGAAAGCACATCATCGAAATAGGCGTTAAAAAATTTGTCAGTGAGGTAGAAATAGCGTTTCCGGCCGGTATTATGTGTTCTGTAGTCAATAAGTTTCCTGTTCAGCAGAAAACTAATTGAATTGCTTATCACACTTTTACTTGCCCCGAAGAAGGTACCTATCTCTTCGAAGGTGAGCACTTCAGAATCAGAAACGGTGAACAGGGCAAGTATCCTTCCGTTCATCGGCGCGAGACCGAATTTCTCGAATATCTTCCCTGTTTCATCTATCTGCTCCCTTATCTTACTTGAATCTGGTACTTTCATCACCGTTATTTTAAATATTACAAGACTTAAAAATATAAAAAAATGTTATTGGTTCTCAATATTCAGAACTAAAAAAACAATTGTTTTCTGAACGTTTGAAGTTTTATCAAAAAAGTGTAGTTTTGATCCGGCTACTGCTGAAATCAGCGGTAGAAGCAACCGCAGAAAGACCTTTGTAACAAGAAACAGCAGCAAGTATGGAACAGACAGCAACCACATCTCCGATGAGCCGTAAAGATTATGTCATTTCCCTGACAGTGATAGCCATTTTCTTTTTCATATTCGGGTTTGTCACCTGGCTGAACGGCATCCCGATCCCGTTTCTTCGCACCGCCTGCGAACTTACTGATTTTCAGGCATATTTTGTCACAACCGCATTTTATATATCTTATTTTATAATGGCCCTGCCTTCATCGGCAGTTCTGAAAAAGACAGGTTTTAAAAACGGAATGTCTGTAGGACTTTGGATCATGTCTGCCGGGGCGCTTGTGTTCATCCCCGCAGCTCTGCTGAGGAGCTATCCTGTTTTTCTCATAGGACTCTTTATCCAGGGTACGGGACTTGCTCTCCTCCAGACTGCTGTAAACCCGTATGTGACAATCATCGGGCCTCGTGAGAGTGCAGCCAGGAGAATAAGCATGATGGGTATCGCCAATAAATTTGCAGGTGCCCTCGCTCCTATTATTCTTGCTTCGCATCTCCTTAAAGACTCCACGGTCCTTGAGTCCAGGCTTATTGAAGCCATCGACGGGGCTGCCAGAGGAGTGTTGCTTGATGAGCTTGCACAGCGTGTCATCAATCCTTATATACTGATGACAGTCATTCTTGTTGCACTGGGCTTCCTGATCAAGTTCGCCCATCTGCCCGAAGTGGATACTGACGCAGAAGATGCAGAAGTGGGGGAAACAAATGTTAAAAAGTCAAGCATATGGCACTTTCCGCATCTGATCGTCGGGGTTGTTGCCCTCTTCTTTTATGTGGGTGTTGAAGTTATAGCAGGAGACACTATCATCAGGTACGGACAGTCACTGGGTGTGGCAATGGAATCAGCCAAGTATTTCACATCTCTTACAATGCTGGGAATGATACTTGGATATATGCTGGGGATATTTTTGATACCAAAGATACTGTCCCAGGTAAATGCCCTTCGTCTTTCAGCCGTTCTCGGAGTCGTATTTTCACTGGGGGCCGTATTGACTCCGGCGGCCACACAGATTACTTTGCCATTCAGGGACCTGGTTACCTTCCAGTCTGTCACTCTGACCATCCCGGTCACCGTGCTGTATGTGGCCCTGCTGGGTTTTGCCAATGCACTTATATGGCCCGCCATGTGGCCGCTGGCACTGGCAGGCCTGGGAAGATTCACGAAGACAGCATCAGCATTGCTGATAATGGCTATCGTGGGTGGAGCACTGTTACCCCTGGTATACGGAAAGCTATCCGACCAGATCTCAACCCAGACTGCTTACCTGGTTTGCATACCTTCTTATCTCATAATCCTTTATTATTCGCTGCACGGATACAGGCTGAAAGGCAGATAGATGGCACCCGATCTCGGCAAAATATTCGGCTGTTTCAGGGCTGAGGGCACTTTCCTTACAGGCGAATCCTTCGGTTCGGGGCACATTCATGACACTTACCGGATAATGACTGCCGAGAAAGAATGTGATGACTATATACTTCAGAGACTTAATAAGAAAGTCTTCAGAGATATTCCCAAGCTGCAGGAAAATGTTGAAAGGGTGACCGCCCACCAGCGGATGAAACTTTCACGTACACCGGGCAGTGACCTCAAAAGGGAATGTCTTGCACCTGTTTCCCTGAAGAATGCCGACCTCACCTACATGGTTGATGAAGAAGGTGAATTCTGGAGATTGTTCATCTTCATCTCAGACCACAGATCCTATGAAAGGGTAGACTCTCCGCACAAAGCATTTGAAGGAGGAAAAGCAGTGGGCAGGTTCCAGGCAATGCTTGCTGACCTTCCCGGACCGCCTCTTCATGAGACAATACCTGATTTTCATAACATCAGGAAAAGGCTTGACACCTTCCACCGTATCCTGGACCTGGATCCTGCCGCCAGAGCAGAGAGTGTCAGGAATGAGATTGAGGAGATCATCAGCCGTGAGCAGGAGATGATGGTTATTCTCAGACTTGGCGATGAAGGAAGAATACCTGTAAGGATCACACATAATGATACCAAATTCAACAATATTCTCTTTGACAGCAATGACAGGGCCCTGTGTCTTATCGACCTTGATACAGTAATGCCGGGCTTCGTGCATTATGACTTCGGAGATGCTATCCGTACAGCATCAAACAAGGCACTGGAAGACGCACCTGACCTTTCGCAAGTCTCAATGGATATAGGCATTTTCAGGTCTTATGCCGAGGGTTTCCTGTCAGAGACAAAAGATACCCTTAACGCTGATGAGAAGGAATACCTGGCTTTTGCGCCCCACCTGCTGACCTACACCATGGCCACACGGTTCCTTACCGACTTCATTGACGGAGACAACTATTACAAGATAAAATATCCGCATCATAACCTGCAGCGTACCAGGATCCAGATCAAACTTCTGAAAAGCATGGAAGATCAGTACCCGGAAATGCAGTCAATTATTAGAAACCTTTCAAAATGAAAAAACTGACATCTCTCTTTATTATCCTGCTCTCACTGCAGGGGGTTGCTTCTGCCCAGTCCAATTTTAACGCTGCTGACAGTGCTAAATATCCGGCATACTACTGGCACAGCAAAAGCATGTTTGATAACCTGCCTGATATCAGGGGTGAAATAATTTTCCTGGGTAACAGCATTACCGACGGATGTGAATGGTTTGAATTACTGGGAAACAAAAAATGCCTCAACAGAGGTATCAGCGGTGATGTTACCGAGGGAGTGCTTCTCAGGCTTCCATCCGTCACCAGGGTCAAACCTGCCAAAATATTTTTACTGATAGGCATCAATGATCTTGCCCGTGGCAGAAGTGTTGAGCAGATAACTGCCACCTACAGGCTTATTCTTGACAGGATAAAATCTGAAACACCTGCAACAAAGGTCTTCCTTGAAAGCGTTCTTCCTGTAAATTATGAAACTGTCCGTATAGCATCACTGAAGGACAAAACCGGACTGATAACAGAACTGAACAGCAATATCAAAGGACTGGCTGCAGAATACGGTTACACCTATGTTGACCTGTTTACATTAATGGCAGACAGCAATAACAATCTTCCACGGAAATATTCCCTTGACGGACTCCACCTGAGTTACGGAGGCTACAGATTGTGGGCTGATGCAATTAAGGAGATGGTGAGGTGATTTGGGATTTGCGATTTTCGATGTGCGATTTTCGAATTGTGAATTGCGAGTTGCGAGTTGCGATGTGCGATTTACGATTTGCGAATTTTGAGCTGAATACTGAACCACGTAGCCTGTCATTTTCAACTGCGGAGATCATTTCTCAATAAACGTTCCATTTTCATCTGTTTCATATCTAACGGAATATAAGGCTCCAGGTAGAGGTGGTCTAAAATACTTTTGCTTTTTACCCGTAAAATCATGACTTTTGTCACGCTGCAATCTTATGTGGCATAATAGAAAGTCATAATTCAGGGGAATGGACGTAAACGGAAAATATTTCAAATCATACCTCGCACGCGAGGAAGCTCTTAATAAACAATACAGTCCAGAGCGGATAAAGAAGCAGCACGCCAAGGGAAAGCTGACAGCCCATGAGAGG
>JAQBHM010000076.1:0-9287 GCA_032127795.1 Bacteroidales bacterium
TCTGTAGCCGGGAACAATAATTATGTCAGTTCTTACCTCAACCTCAGCCTGTGCCTCACTTCTCCCTGTGATCCAGTTCAGGAGACTGTCCAGGGCCTCCTCTCTGCTTATAAGACTGTCATTTTCATAGGGTTCCCACTGTGATACCGAGGGCAGATCTTCCGATGGTTCCCTGCCGGCAGCAATGGCTGATCCAAGCCAGTATATGCTCTCCAGCGTTCTTACTGTTGTTGTGCCGACAGCCAGTATATTGTTATGTTTCAGCTTACTGACCGTTTCAGCAGAGATAAAGAAATGCTCGGTATGCATTTTATGATCCGCGATCTTTTCAGATTTCACCGGCCTGAATGTTCCGGCGCTGACATGCAGTGTGACTTCAGCCCTTTCAATGCCTGCCTTATCGAGTAGCTCAAGTGTTTCAGGCGTGAAATGCAGACCTGCTGTAGGTGCCGCTACAGAACCCTCAACGCGGGCGTACATCGTCTGGTATCTGCTCCTGTCGCTCTCATCGTCATCCCTTCCAAGGTACGGAGGAATGGGAACATGACCGGTCGTTTCAAGGATCTCCCCGAAGGTTATATTGCTGTCATCCCAGTCAAATCTTATTCTGAAGGCGTCGCCTTCGTCTGAGAGCCTCGTTGCCTGAAGCATATGATCATTACCGGCTGCATGAAACTTTGTACTCAGAGGCCCTTTTTTCCACCTTTTAAGATTTCCTATCAGGCACTTCCATTCAACCCCTGGCCCGGCTGACAGGTTTCCGGCAAAATCATGCGGCTCCAGCGGCTCAAGGCAGAATATCTCTATTACTGCTCCGCTATCCTTCACAAAAATCAGCCTTGCCCTTATTACCCGGGTGTTGTTAAAGACCAGAAGAGTGTCGCGATCAATAATCTCCGGCAGCTGGCGGAAGTGACTGTCTTTGATTTCTGATTTCCGCCATATAAGAAGCTTTGAGGTGTCCCTGACCGGCAATGGATACTTAGCAATCCTGTCAACCGGAAGGTCATATGTATAGTCATCTATCCTTATATTTCCGGGATCGTGATTCATGCGCTCAATAGTTTTCCAAAAATAGCTAATTTTAACAAGAATTCTCCTTCGCAGTTTAGGATATGGCCAGCATGAAACCAAAACCGGGTAATCAAATAAAGGAAGTTGACCTTCATCTCAAGGCCGGCTATAACAGTGATGATGGTGTTGAACGTCAGATTGCCAGGTTTCGCAGTGAGATTGACAGTGCTCTGAGAAGCGGCAGAAAAGAGATCATTTTCATTCATGGCATCGGCTCCGGTAAGCTGAAGCAGGAGTTGAGAAGAATAGTCACAGAATATTACCCTACATGCAGTTATCAGGACGCTTCCTTTAGCAAATACGGTTTCGGAGGGGCAACGCTGATCACAATTAACAAAAGCAGGATCTGATGGCATATGTAAGCTTTGACCCGTGGCTTCAGAAAGCCAATGGCACATTTACGGAGACAACTCCTGAAGAGATGGGAGAGATACTCTCCGGTGCTGAAAAAGCATACCGGGAATGGCGTATGACGCCGGTTAAAGAACGGTGCGACAAACTCATTGTTCTGGGAGAAAATCTCGGTCTGAACCGCGAAGAACTGGCGGTGATCATGGCTTCTGAAATGGGCAAGCCGGTAAGGCAGGGACTGGCGGAGATTGACAAATGCGCTCTTCTGTGTGCTTACTATGCTGAGAATGCAGAGATGATGCTGAAGCCCGAGAAGAGGGATTCATCTGCACGGGAGAGCTATATTTTCTATGAGCCGCAGGGGATTATCCTTGGTATTATGCCATGGAACTTTCCGTTCTGGCAGGTGTTCAGGTTTATTGTCCCTCTCCTGGCCGGTGGTAACGGGGCGCTGCTCAAACATGCCTCGAATGTGCCGCGGTGTGCCCTGGCCATCGAAGAGCTTGTTCTCTCTTCAGGATTTCCACATGGACTTTTCAGGACCCTCTTTCCAACTCATGAGCAGGTCTCTGAACTGATTGCCTCTCCGCTTATAAGGGGCGTTTCACTGACAGGCAGCAACGATGCAGGTGTCAGTATAGCTTCAATAGCAGGCAGAAACCTCAGGAAAGTGGTAATGGAGCTGGGCGGAAGCGATCCTTTCATAGTGTTTCCGGATGCTGACATTGATCTGGCCGTTGAAGCAGCTGTCACATCACGGTTTCAGAACTGCGGACAGAGCTGTATAGCAGCCAAGAGGCTTATAATACATGAAGATATTTATGAACTTTTTAAAACCGGCCTGCTTGCAAAGGTTGCAGCTCTTAAAGTAGGGGATCCCCTTGACAGGTCTGTGGATATCGGACCTATGGTCAATGCATCTGCTGCAGAGGAACTTGAGAGGCAGTCAGCGAAGTCACTGGAGATGGGAGCGAAGTTGCTGTGCGGGGGACGAGACCTTTCACGGGGACCGTCAGTATATAACCCGGCAGTGGTAGAAAATGTGCCTTTTTCGGCTCCGCTGGCATGCCAGGAGGTCTTCGGCCCGGTTGCTCCCCTTTTCAGCTTCAGAGAGGCAGGAGAGGCAATAGAACTGGCAAATAACACACCTTTCGGCCTTGGTGCAGCCGTCTGGACCAATGATGAATACCTCGCCCTGAAAGTAGCCAGGGCGATTGATGCCGGGACTGTGGCAATTAACGGATTTGTCAGATCTGAACCGGGATTACCCTTCGGTGGAGTCAGGGAATCAGGATTCGGCCGGGAACTGTCAGTGGAAGGGTTGCATGAATTCCTTAATATCAAGACTGTAAGCATATTTTAACGGTATTGAAATAGTGCAGATATCACTCTGATTATATAGGCTCATGATCATCATCGGACGGTGAAATGATCAATAATTCGCCGGGATTTCGTATTTTTGCATTCTGCAGGCCGTTCCATCGCGCTCTGCCTCACGGCAGGGGGAGGAAAGTCCGGGCAACAGAGAGCACCATCCTTCCTAACGGGAAGATATCCGAAAGGGTATAGCAGTGTGACAGAAAATAACAGCCACGCTTTGCGGCGGGGAATTGGTGAAAAGGTGAGGTAAAAGCTCACCGGTTCCGGCGGCGACGCCGGAAGCCGCACACCTGATGGGTTGAAAGACCATGTATACCGGCGCTTTAGGGCTGCTCGCCCGAGCCGGGGGGTAGGTCGTTAGACCCTGCAAGCAATTGCAGGGCCAGATAAATGATGGAACCTGGGTACAATCCTCTTGCAGGATGACACACAAGGACAGGATCCGGCTTACAGGCCTGCTGCAAAATAAAAATGCCGCTCCTAACAGGGCGGCATTTTTTAGTGTTATAACTGCTATTTGATTGTAAAAATCGCATCATCCATAGGTTTGTCAATCTCAACCTTGTCGAAAGTCATTCCCCCTGCTTCCATTCCATTTACAAATGAAGTTGTCAGCTTCGGGAACTTAATGCCGTTGATATCCATATACTCCTTGGTATAGGTCTCAACCTCATAATCCTGCCCCATCTGGTTTACTGTCGTTGTTGCCTTGACTATCATATTGCTTTCCTTGTCGATAAATATGTAGGAAAGGGTTCCGCTTTCATCAGTCATCATGATCTTGAATGCAGGCTTTCCGCTTACCTCTTCCTCACCCATGAGCTTGAGTTTCTCCAGACGGAAATTGTCGAGGAGCTCATTGCGGAACATATTGTACCTCTGGACGTCTCCCAGTTGTTCCTGCGGAAGCTCTACAGCGTCCGTGGCACCTGTCATCGGATTGATCATGTATCCCTTTACGCCATCATAGGCAAGAACGATATCCATACCGTTGTAGGTGGTAACAACCTTGACCTTGTCAGGCTGCTTAATATGCATCACTATAGGCATTTCCATACCCATCTGGGTTGCTCTGCCCTCAATATAAATCGTTGAGGCCTTTCCCAGCTTCTCGGATCCGAGAGCGGAGTAGTTCTTGTTGATGATCTCATCCAGTGTCTGACCACTGCAGAAAGATGTGAGAAGCAAAGCTGAAACAAGCACGAGTAGTTTTTTCATAATTTAAAGTATTAGTGTGACTTAAAGGTTGATAACTGTAGTTCTTATTAATATGAGTTTTCTTATCAGATCTTCGAGTTTATCAAGAGGGAGCATGTTGGCTCCGTCTGACAGCGCAGAGGCAGGATCAGGGTGTGTCTCAATAAAAATGCCGTCAGCCCCGGCAGCAATGGCGCATTTGCCTATGGTCTCAATCATGGTGGGCTGACCCCCTGACACCCCTTCACTCTGGTTGGGCTGCTGCAGCGAATGAGTGATATCCATTATGACAGGCACTCCCAACTCTTTCATTGCCGGTATATTGCGCATATCCACCACAAGATCGTTATACCCGAAAAAGTTACCCCTGTCAGTCAGCATAACCCTGTTGTTGCCTGACTCGGTGATCTTTTCAACGGCGAACTTCATTGAAGAGCCTGAAAGGAACTGCCCCTTTTTTACATTTATTACCTTACCGGTCCTGGCAGCTGCAACAAGAAGGTCGGTCTGACGGCACAGGAACGCAGGTATCTGAAGAACATCAGCATACTGTGCAGCCAGGACTGCCTCTTCCGCAGAATGAATGTCAGTAACAACAGGAAGGGAGAATGTAGTCCTGACCCTGGCAAGCACCTTTAAAGCTTTTTCGTCACCTATGCCTGAGAAACTGTCAAGCCGCGACCTGTTGGCCTTACGATATGATGATTTGAATATCAGAGGTATACGATGTTTTTCAGACAGCTCTGCCAGCTTCTCAGCCACTCTCATCGTTATTTCTTCCGACTCAACGACACACGGACCTGCAAGCAGGAGAAAATTACTGCCATCTGTAAATCTGAGTAACGGAATATCCAGTTCACTGACTTTCATGCTATAAATTTAGAGAATATTATTCTTTTTTAGTATCACGGTACTTATATATTTTCTGCCATCTTGATACAAGCTGCCTCCTTATCTCATCCTCACGGGCATTGGGCCCCGGCTCATAAAATATCTTCCCTGTGATCTCTTCCGGAAGATAATTGTCAACAACGAAGTTACCGTCAAAATCATGGGCATATCTGTAACCCTTGTGATAACCGAGATCCTTCATCAACCGTGTGGGAGCATTGCGAATATGCAGTGGCACAGGCAGGTTGCCGTGTTTATGCACTGCTGCTATCGCATTCTCAATAGCCATATAGGCGGCATTGCTTTTCGGGGATGTGGCCAGGTATACGGCTGTCTCAGAAAGTATTATTCTCGATTCCGGCCATCCGACAAGATTTACTGCATTGAAACATGCCTGGGCAAGGAGCAATGCATTGGGATTGGCCATTCCTATATCTTCAGCGGCCAGGATAACCATCCTGCGGGCAATGAACTTCACATCTTCACCTCCTTCGGTCATCCTTGCCAGCCAGTAAACAGCCGCATTAGGGTCTGACCCCCGGAGTGACTTAATGAAGGCAGATATTATATCATAATGCTGCTCCCCGTTCTTGTCATACAGTGCCAGGTTCTGCTGCACATGACCCAGCACCATCTCATCTGACAGAATTATCTCCTCTGCGCCCTTTTCAGCTTCCAGTGAGACCGTAAGTTCAAGGGCATTGTACAGCTTGCGGGCATCGCCGCCGCTGATCCTTAAAAGAGCTTCGTATTCCTCAATCCTGATCTTATACTGTGAGAGATAGTAGTCAGCCTTAAGCGACCTGTCAACCAGCCCCCGGAGCTCATCATCACTCAGGGGTTTCAGAATGTAAACCTGACAGCGTGAAAGGAGGGGGGAGATGACTTCAAATGAGGGATTCTCAGTGGTTGCACCAATAAGGGTGATGATACCCTGCTCCACCGCACCCAGGAGAGAGTCCTGCTGTGACTTGTTGAAGCGGTGTATCTCATCTATGAAGAGGATCGGATTGGGTTTGCCGAAGAACTGCTGGCTCTTTGCCTTTTCTATCGTCTCCCTGACCTCTTTGACACCACTGTTGACAGCGCTGAGCTGATAGAACGACCTCTCAAGCTTTGCGGCAACAATTCTTGCCAGAGTGGTCTTTCCCACACCGGGAGGCCCCCACAGTATAAATGAGGGTACATTGCCTGACTCAATAACCTTCCTCAGGACACCGTCACTGCCAACCAAATGGTCCTGGCCCGCAAAATCATCAAGTGATTTTGGCCTTAAACGATCTGCAAGAGGCTGATTTGAAAACATATGTGCAATATCATATCAGGGGTCCAAATTATTACAATTTAAGCAATATCGGAAACAGCCGGTGATGATTATTTTCCGGCACTGAACAACAGTCAACATTTTTGTTATTTTTATTCTGTTAAAAAAAGAGATATGAGACCACTTCCTGCCCTTTGCCTTCTGATTCTTTTTATTGCCGGCGGCTGTAACCGCCACGAACCTGTAACCCTTAAAACCGGCCGTGACATATCAGTATCTTCCGCAATGGTTGTATCGGCACACCCTGAGGCATCCTGGATAGGGGCTCAGATAATGGCTTCAGGAGGTAATGCAGTTGATGCAGCTGCCGCAACAGAATTTGCCCTGGCTGTATGTCACCCTACAGCAGGAAATATAGGCGGGGGTGGATTTATGGTCATTCGCCTTGCCGACGGAACCGTTGATGCAATTGACTACCGTGAAAAGGCTCCGGGGGCCTCCCAGCGTGACATGTTCCTTGATGAACAGGGAAATGTCATAGAAGGCCTTAGCCTGAATACACACCTCTCTGCCGGTGTTCCGGGAACGGTTGACGGAGTGATAACTGCTCATGAGAAATATGGCCGGCTTAGCTTCAGGAATGTCATCCAGCCGGCAATAGATCTTGCCCTGACAGGCTTCCCACTTACTGAAAATCAGGCTGCATCACTGAATTCGATGAGAGAGGTGTTCCTCCAACGCAATGATCACCTGGTGGCTTTTGTCAGAGATATCCCCTGGCAGGCAGGTGATACCCTCAGACAGCCTGATCTTGGTCATACCCTGGAACGGATCCGCGACAACGGAAGAGAAGGATTCTACGGCGGAGCAACGGCTGATATGATAGTGGCGGAGAATAGTGGCGGCAATGGAATCATATCGGCGGAAGACCTGGCCAGCTACCATTCTTCCTGGAGGGTGCCGCTGACAATAACATACAGGGGTTACAGGATCATCTCCATGCCGCCACCCTCGAGCGGGGGAGTGGTACTCTTCCAGCTGCTTAAAATGATCGAAAAGAGAACTTCACCCGATGAAGGCTTCCTTCAACCTTCTACAATTCACCTGATGGCAGAGGCCGAGAAAAGAGCCTTTGCAGACAGGGCACAATACCTGGGTGATCCCAATTTTGTAGATATCCCGGTAGAGTATCTGTTGAGCAATACATATCTTGAGGAGAGAATGAAAGACTTTAGCCCGCTGGCTTCAACACCCTCAACTTCAATTTCATATGGATTAACTCCGCCACCAGAAAGTGAAGAGACAACTCATTATTCAGTGGTCGATAAATCCGGAAATGCAGTTGCTGGCACCACTACTCTCAATAACAGCTATGGCTCTGCAATAGTGGTTGATGGTGCCGGATTCATACTTAATGACGAGATGGATGATTTTTCAATAAAACCCGGGACACCAAATATGTACGGACTTCTGGGAGGAGATGCAAACGCCGTTTCCCCGGGTAAAAGAATGCTTAGCAGCATGACCCCGACAATACTTGAAAAGGAGGGCAAACTCTTTCTTGTTGTAGGCACGCCCGGCGGATCAACTATTATTACATCAGTCTTTCAGATAATCAGGGATGTTGTTGATTTTAACATGGCTATCTCCGAGGCAGTAGCCGCTCCGCGATTTCACCACCAGTGGTTTCCTGACGTCATCAGCTATGAGGAGGGACGCATTGACAGCCTGACACTTGAGGCATTGAGAAAAATGGGACATATCCTTGCTCCCAGAGGCCCCATAGGACGCGTAGATGCAATCCTGGTTGGACCTGACGGGTCACTTAATGCCGGTGCTGACCCGCGGGGAGATGATTCCGCAGCAGGATGGTAACCCAACTGTTTCATATATGCTGATTTTGTTTTAGGGAAAATAATTATCTTTGAATGAAATAAATTAATACTTTTAGCAATTAATTCTGATTATTACGCAATATTTCCGGAAAGGAACTAAATTAGTATTTGAATATTTTCAAATTCTCTGGCAACTATGAAAAAACCTCTGCTGATAACCATAATCATTCTGGCGGTTATACTTGCTCTTCCTGCAGTGAACTTCATCAGATGGGCTTTCCAGGAAAAGAAACCGATGAATATTGTCATCCTGGACAAAACGGTTCCTGATCTTAACAGGGATTCACATAGATCACTAATTTATGTTCTTACAAACAACCGGTTTGTTAAAAATGACAAGGGCGGAAGCTACTCGGCAGGAAAAGACTATTATGGCTTTGTGCCTCTCAGACCGGTAAGGGAAAAGCAGTTCAAGAAAAAAGACTTCCGTCTGACCGAACTGATAGACCTTGCAGACAACAATGATGCCCTTTATTATACAGATACTTACGGAGTCTTTTTTAATGACTGGTACCAGGGGATTAAGAAAGCCCGGAGATCGAGGAAGCTCTATGGCGGACTCAACAACAATGACTATCTGCTGCTGTCTGAGATGAAAAAGCGTAACAAACTCGTTGTGCTGGAGTACAATACATTTGATTATCCTACCGCAGCCCTTGAGAGGTTCAAAACTGAGGAACTCCTTGGTATTACATCTACAGGATGGGTTGGCAGGCACTACCAAAGCCTTGACACAGTTGATGTTTCAGGAGTGCCCGGCTGGATGCCTGAACTCTATCGCAAACAGTTCAGAAAACCCTGGACATACAACAACGCAGGCGTAGTACTCCTCAAGGGAAACAGCATCATTGTTCTTGAAGAGGGAAAGCAACTTACCACCTCCATGCCCGCAATTGTTACTAATGAAGTATATGTTCAACGTTTTAATCTGCCCGAGTCGGTAACTTTCGAAAATGATTTTGATATTATCAATCCCGGCGCAAATAACATTGTTTCAAGCTTCATCCTCAAAACAACTGCTGCCGGGGACTCTCTTTTAGGAGTATATGGACTCCAGGCAAATTTCCCGGCTGTTGTGCAGGAGCCGGCAGACCAGCATACATATTACTTCTGCGGTGACTTTACCAAAAATTCAATCCCGCTATGGACCGCCAGGTTCAAAGGCGTGGAAAAGGCCAGAGGGATTCTTTTCTCTGATAAGCCCGATGACAGCAAGAGATTTTTCTGGCATTATT
>JAQBHM010000077.1:0-2837 GCA_032127795.1 Bacteroidales bacterium
TTGGTGCCATGTTCCTTCACCCAGTAGGCAAGATCAGTTTCCATCACCCCTCCTATCTCGCCAATTACTACTATGGCCTCGGTCTCACTGTCAGCCATCATCAGTTTCAGGGCATCAAGTGACGTTGTGCCAATCACAGGATCTCCCCCTATGCCAATGCAGGTCGACTGGCCCAGTCCTGTTTTTGTAAGCTGGTCAACAGCTTCATAAGTAAGCGTGCCGGACCTTGAAATAACTCCCACAGAACCCTTTTTATGTATAAAACCGGGCATGATTCCCACTTTTGCCTCTCCCGGAGTAATTATACCCGGGCAGTTTGGGCCTATCAGAACAGTGTCAAATTTATTTACATATTCCTTGACTTTTACCATATCCGAAACAGGTATCCCTTCAGTAATCGCGACAATAAGCCTTATGCCTGCTTCGGCAGCTTCCATAATTGAGTCTGCAGCATATGGCGGGGGCACAAAAATGACTGAAGTATCTGCCCCTGTTGCCTCCACGGCTTCCCTGACAGTATTGAATACCGGCAGATCAAGATGTGTCTGTCCTCCCTTGCCCGGCGTAACTCCACCCACAACCAACGTGCCATATTCAATCATCTGTGATGCGTGGAAAGTCCCTTCGCTGCCTGTGAATCCCTGTACAATAACCCTTGATTTTGCTGTAAGTAGTACACTCATCTGGATAAAGTTGTTTTTTATTACCTTTAAATCAAAAGTAGAATATTTTTTTTCCTATTGCTAATTTTACCGAAATTTGTCTTACTGATGGAGTTCATTGAACCTATACTATATGTAGGAATTGCCCAGTCCTTTTTTGCCGGGCTTCTGATAGCTACAAGAAGACCTTTCAACACCTCGAATCGCTTGATGACGGCATGGGTTTTCCTCCTCTGCATTGAACTTATCTCCGCCCTGATCAACAGAACGGTTCTGGAGATGTATTCTTTCCCGTTTATTTCTTTCACATATGGCCCCCTGCTTTATCTGTATGTCAGGCATCAGTCAGCCCCGCTACTGAAGTTTTCATTATGGAACATTCTTCATTTCCTGCCGTTTGTTGTTTTTTTTGCCTTATCCGTTTTATTCAGGGAGAAACCTATGTTCGATGACCTTAGCGGATTTTTTGTAGTTGACAGGTTTATATCACTGAGGATTGTTTACAGCATTTGTTTCTTTCTTTCAATAACGGTATACAGCATACTCTCATTCATTGAGATCAGACACCACCAGACCAGGCTGAAGGATATTGTCTCCTATACCCCGTCAATGTTGACACTCAACTGGCTTAAGGTCCTGTCAGGCACCTTCTACATCGGCTATCTTATCGTATTTATTCTCGGAGGTGTGGAGATGATTGCAGGACTGCTGCCTTTTGACCCATATATAACTGTATTTATCTTTATTACCTTCTTCTCATTTGCATATAGCTTCTATGCCATACGACAGCCTGTGATCTTTGATGTCATGGTTGCAAATGATGCCGGCGATGAGGATGGAAATGAGGATCAGGAAAAATATGCCCGCAGCGGCCTCCGCGAAGATAAGGCAGGAGAATATCTGTTAAAGATGCTGGAGTACATGGATAATGAGAAACCTTTTCTTGACGGTGACCTCACAATACATGATGTGGCAAGAAGAACAGGCATCCCCAGACATTATATCACAGAGATACTGAATGAGAAACATGGAAGGAACTTTTTCACTTTCATCAATGAATACAGGGTCCGTGAAGTTATAGCCCGCCTCAGTGACCCGAAGTATCATCGATATACTATCCTGGCCGTTGCTTTTGACTCCGGATTCAATTCAAAATCCACCTTCAATACTTTCTTCAAAACCTATACCGGCAAGACTCCCAGTCAGTACAGAAATGATCTCATGTCTGAAAAAGACTGAGTGTTATCCGAGCGGCAAAAACCAATTCACCCTTAATAGCATGTGCTAGCCTAGCGGTCAGGCCGACCAGCTTTATCCGATTTAAGAAATTTGTATAAAAAACAAATTCTGATGAAGCGTTGGGTTATTCTTCTAATATTATGTATTCCTTCCTTCCTTTTGAAATCACAGGAGAAAAACTTCATTCCCGGAGGTTTCATCAGGAGTGGTCTCTACCTCAGTACTGGCGACTACAGTCACAACGTGAACGCAGCTTTCGGAGATGCTTCATTTACCCTTACCGCATCTGATAAAACCAGTTTTAAGGGTTTTGCTGACCTGAGGTTCAGAACGGGACAGCAGTTTGGTGAAAATGTCAATGGCCTGGCCATTAGGGAAGCATGGGGCATGTATTACAACAAAGTGTTTGAGGTATCTCTCGGCAAGAAGATTGTAAAATGGGGAAAAACGGATTTTTTTACTCCCCTGTCGAGGTTTAATCCCACAGACTATTCATTCCGGAGCCCTGACAGGGAGGATGCTGACCTTGGCAATCTGCTGGCCGAAGTGGCCTTCACTCCCTCCCCTTCCATCAGGATATCCCTTGTCACAACACCACTGTGGAACCCCTCTGTTCTAATGACAAAACCACTTACGCTACCGGAGAATATCACTCTTGTGCTCCCTGACGGAGTTATGCCAGGAAACGACAACTACTCATACGGAGTGCGTGCAGATCTTATACGAAGGGGTTTTGATGCAGGACTGCAGTGGTTTCACGGTCCTGACCTGATGCCGGGACTGAAGCTTTTCTCCGCAGACTTTACCATTCCAACGGCACCGATAATATTGATGAAAGGTGTCCCTTACGTGATAAACAATGCCGGAATCGATATTGAAAGTGTTATCTCATCCGTTGTGATAAGGGGTACTTTTTCATGGTCTAAACCTGTTGAC
>JAQBHM010000078.1:0-5292 GCA_032127795.1 Bacteroidales bacterium
CTACCTTGTTCAGAAGGTTTATTTTCTGTGCTATGGCCACACTGACAATGCCTGCAATAGTTGCAACAAATGGTGCAATTAGTATCGGGATGAATATGTCGGCAGGATTTGCAGCGCCGAGCTGTGCCCGGTAAACCATTATACTTACCGGAATTATTGTAAGACCCGAAGCGTTAAGCACAAGGAACATTATCTGTGCATCCGAGGCCGTCTCCTTCTCAGGATTAGAATCCTGCATCTCTTTCATGGCCTTTAACCCCATAGGTGTTGCAGCATTGTCAAGACCCAGCATGTTGGCGGCAACATTCAGCATGATCGATCCGTGGGCAGGGCTGTCCTTGGGAAGCGACGGGAAGAGCTTGTTGAAAAGCGGCCCAATTGCCTTTGAAAGGAGGCCTACTACGCCACCTTTCTCTCCTACCTTCATCAGTCCCATCCAGAGTGTCAGCACACCGGTAAGACCGAGGGAAATCTCAAATCCAGTCTTGGCACTTGAAAAGGTTGACTCAATAATCTTGTTGAAGATCTCAACATTACCGTTGAAAATAAGCTGAGCTACGGCAAAAATAAAACCGATCAGGAAAAAGGCTATCCATATATAATTCAAGGCCATTGCAGAATCATTCTGAGTAGCTAAAAATAGATAAAAAAATGATATGGACCCGACACGTGAAAAAAATCAGAGCTCTTCAACCTCAATAATTTCAAAAGGCACATGCAGTATTGTCCGGAAATCCTCCCCGGCTTCAAGCATATTCTCATCGCCGTTCTCGCAGAACCACCTGATGAGAACCTCACTGTTGTCCTGGTATATCTTTTCGAATTTTTTGAACAGGGCATGTATTCTGTTCGACGAGCTCGTGTTGAAAAACTCAAACTTCACATTCAAGACAGTTTTTTCTGCCGGTCTTGTGCAATAGCCATCAACATATTCAAGCACCGGAGAATAAAATCCTATGGAATTCTCGGGTATTGACTTTCCTCTGATCTCAAAAAAGCCTTGCTCCGGGTCAAAATTAATTGACGGGGTTTTTGCAGTTTCCTTAATAATGTACTTTTCCATAAACATTTAAGCCATACAGTATAAATTTAAATAATAATTCATGAAGCCGCAAAACAAATTATCATAAGATATACTACTGAAATTAACAACTTCTTTTTGCTATTTTTACCTCCCGGAAATCGTTATGAGCATTCACAGAAACTGATGAGGATAAGGGAAAGAAGCATCCGGCACATTCATACTTTCATATTAATGACAATAATGTCATTACAGGGATTTCTAAATGTATATGCCAAGGATATCAATCTTAGCGGCGTTGTGAGGGACGAAACCGGTGCTTCTGTCTCCAATGCAAAGGTTTCTTTTTTCATAAATGCTACAGGGTTTGCTGCTGTTACCGGATACGACGGAAGGTATTCAGTGAGGGTATCAGGCACCTACAGTGATGTAGCCGGCCAGTTTGAAGCCGGCCTGCCTTTCCCGAACCCCTTTTCCTATTCGGTGAATATACCTTTCATCATTAATATTAAAAGTGATATCCATTTCTCAGTTTATAACCTGTCAGGCCAGAAGATCAGGGAGATCTTTTTCCCGGATGTATATGCAGGAAGTTACCGTATTATATGGGATGGTTGCAATCAGGTCGGATCGCCGCAGCGTCCCGGGCTCTATTTTTACTCTGTGACTTTCAGGGGCAGGACATACGGCGGCAGGCTTGTAAAGGCTGCCGGGATATCATCTTACGCTGTGCATTCGGGCCTGGAGAGTGTCATGATGCCCCCGGAATCAGCACCCGAAGAGATAAAATTGCGGTTTCCGGTCATCACCGAGGTGACCAAAACAGGGTACTACCCGTTGAGGCTCACTGACATAACCGTAGCCAGGGACACAGTAATTGATTTCACCCTGGCATCAGAGCAGCCACTCCCCTTCAAGGTCTCCGGCAATTATATTGCAATGCATGCCTTAACAGGATACAGGTCATTGATACTTAAAGGCATGAATCTTGGGTCATCACCTCCCGGATACTTCCCTGGTGAGATAGCTTATGCCATTTCTCCCGAGCTCTATGAGCAATGGATTGCGCGCATGGGTGAGGCCGGGTTTAACAGCATCAGGGTTTACACCCTTCACCCTCCGGTATTTTATGAGAAGCTGGCAGAATATAATCAGCGGCATCCCGATGCCCCCCTCCTTCTCTTCCAGGGAGTATGGCTTGAGGAACAGGAAGATCCATGGGACCCTGCAGCATATGACCTCTCCAACCGTATTACACCATTTAGCAGGGAGATAGAGGAGGTGATAGACTGTATCCACGGCAATGGCGATCTTGCCTACAAACCGGGGAAAGCATACGGCAAATACCGTACTGACATGTCACGCTGGACAGCAGGCATTATTATCGGCAGGGAGGTGAGTTCCCAGGAGGTTGATTCAACAGATCTCTTTCATCCTGCCAGTAACTCTTTTTCAGGCAGCCACTTCAGCATCACGGGCGCAACACCCACAGAAGTTTTTGTCACCCGGATGCTTGACAAGGTTGTGACTTATGAAGCTTCAAAATACTCGGTAAGAAGGCCCGTAAGCTTCTCCAGCTGGCCCACACTTGATCCTCTTGATCATCCGACAGAGATCTTTACTGATGAAGACGTGGCATCATTTGATATCAGCAAGATCTCCGGGGCAGATCAGTATGCCGGCCTGTTTGCAAGCTACCATGCCTATCCCTATTACCCCAATTTCATAAGCCAGCAACCATCCTATCAGGCTTACAGTGACAGTTACGGGCCGGACAGTTACCTCGGTTACCTGACAGACCTCAAAAATCATTACGGCAATATCCCCCTTGTGATCGCTGAGTACGGTGTACCCTCCAGCTGGGGCAGCGCACACCAGTCGTTCAGTGAGATGCATCACGGAGGGTATTCCGAGACCCAGCAGGGAGAGAAAAACATCAGGATGCTCAATAATATGATAGACGCCGGTTGCGCCGGCGGTTTCATGTTCTCATGGATGGATGAATGGTTCAAGCGAACATGGATAGTATTATATCTTGAGGCGTACGGATTGACATCAGGGTCTGAAGTCATTTCTACCAGGCAACTGTGGCATAATGAGACCTCTCCTGAACAGAATTTCGGGCTGCTCGCCTTTGACCAGAGAGACAGAGCACCGTATGAGTCATACACCACCGATAATCCGGCCGGTCCGCTCAGTAACATAAGAGCGACACAGGATGAGAGCTTTTTTTATCTGGAGATACAGTCTTCTGAAAATCTCACAGTGAGCGATGACCTGATGATTGCTTTCGACACTTATCTTAACGGTACCGGGGAGGGAAAACTGCCTGACGGACAGACTATTGCAAACAGGTCTGAATTCATGATCTCAGTACCTCTTGCTGATGATACGGCATTATATCATGTGACCGAGGCCTATGACATGAATGGCCTTACTGTCAGGTTCAACCTCTCTGATCCTGCGGTGCAGAAATATAAAAGTACCATTACCGACGGTGCCCCGTGGAAAGTTATGCAATGGATAAATGACGGTAATGAGATGACCTCCCAGGATATCGGACGTCTGCCTCTTGAGAATGCCGCAACATTTGATAACGCCAACAGGGCGGCCGTTGTATGGAGTGGCAACAAACTGAATATCAGGATACCGTGGACAATGTTATATTTCAATGATCCCACACAGATGAAGGTAAATGACGGAGCCATATCCTATGACGGCGGCTATAACTTTGACATTATTACTTCATCATCAGACGGCATTGCAGTATCGGTATTTTACAAGGGTGTTGTCACCAATACCACCAATCGGTACAGATGGCCGCTTTGGCTTGTGGTGCCTCCTACAAAGATCAGGGAAAAGGCCTCATTAGAGATTGTGGAGCAGGGTATGTCATCAATACCCGGCTTTATCAATTAAACATCAGGCAGTGGAAGGTCTCTTCTTTTTCTTCTCCGTGAATCCGCTTCTCTCAGCCTTGCCCCAGCCTTTCTTGCCTCGCAAAAATTCAAGGTTCCCTCTCACGGCAAAATAGGTATGAACCGGATAGAAGAACGGTTCAAGCAACGCTGTGCCAATCAGTCTGATTACATCACGTTTCCTACGGTATTTATGGAATGTGATCTCCTCAAATAATATAGCCCATGTTGTAAGGCTTATTGCGAAAGTATAGACAAAGAGGAAGAGAAGGAGAAAGAACGGAAGATTAAGCGATCCGGTGATTGCAAGAAAAACAGTGTATACAATACCTGAAAATGCTATCAGTGGGGAGGCCCACTCAAAGAGGAGCCAGTAAGGATAGCCCAGCATACCCAGTCTTTTGTAGTTTCTGTTAAAAAGCATCTTCCGGTGTGTCCACAGTGACTCTATCAGTCCCCGTGTCCACCGTGTCCTTTGTTTGCGCATAGATTTAAGATCAGAGGGCACCTCCGTCCAGCACAGCGGATCAGGGATATATGTGACCTCATATTTTGAATCATGCTCTGCCATATAACGCCTCATGCGCAATACCAGCTCCATATCCTCCCCAACCGTCTTGGTACTGTATCCTCCTGCATTGATAACCGTTTCACGGTCAAACATTCCCATAGCTCCCGAAATGAGCATCAAACCGTCGAGCTGGCTCCATGCCATCCTTCCAAGCAGGAAAGCCCTTGTATAATCAAGTACCTGAAGACGTGGAAGAAATTTCCTGGGAAGATTGATCTCCCGTATATGCCCGCGCTCAATCTCACAGGAATTGACTATACGGATGACACCTCCGGTTCCTATTACTTTTTTCTCTTTCTCCTCAAGGAAAGGTTTTACAAGTTTAAGAATCGAGTCTGACTCTATTATGGAGTCTGCATCTATTGTGACGATAAGGTTACTGCGACTGATATTGATGCCGGCATTCAGGGCATCAGCCTTGCCCCCGTTATTCTTATCCAGCACCGTCAGTCGGTTGTATGACGGGTCTTTTGATTTGTAAACGCCCCTGATTCTTTCACACGGAATGCGGTAGTCAAAATAGTAATTCACCTTGACTAGGTCATAAGCCTCCCTGATCTTCTCGAAAGTATTGTCAGATGAACCGTCATTGACGATGATCACCTCAAAGTTGTTGTAATAAAGGGAGAGAAGTGTGCGCACATTGTCAATAATAGACTTGCTTTCATTAAAGGCAGGTGCGATAATTGTGATCTTCGGACTTAGCGGGGAGAGTACCAGCGAGTTGTAATTGACATAGCTGTTTTTTCGCAGATACTTACGCAATGCCAGAGCCGAGAATA
>JAQBHM010000079.1:0-2609 GCA_032127795.1 Bacteroidales bacterium
GGGGTTGATGAGAAGGGGTTCATCACGGCTGTTGATGAGAAACAATTCTGTGCTGTTGTCGGTGAGGAGTATCTTGAGGGCATGAGGAAGAAGATAAAAGAGGGCCGTGAGATCGTGGGTGTTGATGCCGCCTATTTCCGGCCCACCGAAGTTGACCTGCTGATTGGTGATGCCACCAAAGCGCGCACAGTCCTTGGCTGGGTGCCGGAGTATGACCTTGCAGGACTGATAACTGACATGATGCACTCTGACGTGAAGATGGTTAAGAAGGAGGTATATCTCAAGAAGGGAGGGTTTTATACGCCGAATTACTTCGAGTAGAGGGAAGACAAAAGACAAAAGTCACAAGACAAAAGGTTTAACAGGGGATGGATAAGAAATCAAAGATATACGTTGCCGGGCACACCGGAATGGTAGGGACGGCAATCACTGAGGAGCTGAAGAGGCGCGGGTATACCAATATCATCGGCCGCACATTCGAGGAGCTGAACCTGGTAAGTCAGCAGGATACGGAGGAGTTTTTCGCCAGGGAGAAGCCTGAAGCTGTGATATTATGTGCTGCAAAAGTAGGTGGCATCATGGCCAACAACACCCTCAGGGCAGAGTTCATCTATGAGAACCTGATGATAGAGGCTAATGTGATCCATGCCGCATGGAAGAACGGGGTGAAGAAACTGGTCTTCCTGGGCAGCAGCTGCATATATCCGCGTGATGCACAGCAGCCTCTGAAGGAGGATTACCTGCTGACGATGCCCCTGGAGTATACCAATGAACCGTATGCCATTGCCAAGATAGCAGGGCTGAAGATGTGCGAGAGTTATAACATTCGCTACGGCACTGACTTCATAGCTGTTATGCCCACCAACCTCTATGGTCCCAATGATAACTTCAACCTAACAGGCGGACATGTCCTTCCGGCGCTTACGCGAAGAATACACCTGGGCAGGATGCTGGAGCAGGGCGACATGGAAGGTATACGCCATGATCTGAAGACGCGGCCGGTTGACGGCATCAGCGGAGAGGAAAGCGTGGAGGAAATCCTGGGATTACTTGAGAAGCATGGGGTGAGAGAAAGGAGAAAGGAGAAAGGAGAAAGGAGAAAGGAGAAAGTGAGTGTGACGGTGTGGGGGACAGGGGCACCGCTGCGGGAGTTTATGTGGAGCGGAGATATGGCTGATGCCACCATTTTCATTATGGAGAAGGTCTCTTTTAAGGACCTGATCCCTGGGGCTGAAGAGATACGCAACACGCACATCAATATTGGCACCGGGGAGGAGATAACAATACGCG
Source organism: Bacteroidales bacterium (assembly GCA_032127795.1). Lineage (GTDB taxonomy): Bacteria > Bacteroidota > Bacteroidia > Bacteroidales > VadinHA17 > SR-FBR-E99. The sequence goes on from JAQBHM010000079.1 coordinate 1,291, forward strand.
ACCTGGCGATGCTCCTGAAAGAAACAATAGGATTTAAAGGCGAGATAGTGTTTGATCATTCAAAGCCTGACGGCACACCGCGTAAGCTGATAGACTCTTCGAAGCTTCACCGCCTCGGCTTTAAGCATTCCACTTCAATTAATGAAGGCGTAAGTAAGATATATGAATGGTACCTAAAGAGTCTAAAGTCGAAAGTCGAAAGTCGAAAGTCTAAGGGATGAGGATAGTACAGACCCTGAAATTAAAGAATGAGCCGGCATTGATAGCTGAGTATGTTGAGGTGCACCGCAATGTGTGGACGGAGGTGAAGAAGGGCATACGCGTGGTGGGGATAACGGATATGGAGATATTTTTGAACGGCAGCACGCTTTTCATGATCATTGATACCGTTGAGCCGTTTGACCGGGAGGAGGCTTTTGCAAAGCTGGCAACGCTGCCGCGGCAAGCGGAGTGGGAGGCATTTGTTGCCAGGTTCCAGGAGTGCCCCGAAGGATCAACTTCAGGAGAGAAGTGGCAGGAGGCGAAGAGGATCTTCAGGTTGTAAACAGCCAGGGCATATATCAATAACTAAAATCACGGGATAAAAATAAGATGACAAAACCGAAGATTTACCTGATCAGTCCTCATATGGGAGGGACTGAACTTAAATATATTCATGAGGCTTTTGAGCAGAACTGGATAGCGCCGCTGGGGCCCAATGTCGATGGCTTTGAACAGGAGCTGTGCTCTGCTGTGGGGGCAAAACATGTGGCTGTCCTGGTATCGGGCACCTCAGCCATACATCTTGCACTGATACTGCTTGGTGTCAAGCCAGGTGACCTGGTAATTGGTTCCTCATTCACCTTCTCTGCAACCATCAACCCCGTGGCATACCTGGGGGCAACCCCGGTACTTATTGACAGCGAGGCTGATACGTGGAATATTGATCCTGAATTGCTTGAAGAAGCAATTAAAGGAGAAAGGAAAAAGGAGAAAGGAGAAAGGAGAAAGGAGAAAGGAGAAAGGATTAAGGCGATTATAGTTGCGCATCTGTACGGTATGCCGGCAAAGATGAATGAGATCATGGCCGTTGGCAATAAGTACGGCATACCGGTAATTGAGGATGCTGCCGAGGCGCTGGGATCAGAATATATGGGCAAGCGTGTAGGCTGCACCGGGAAATTCGGGATACTCTCTTTCAACGGTAATAAGATCATCACCACCAGTGGCGGGGGTGCACTCATATCTGACGACGAGGCTCTTATTAACCGTGCCCGTTTCCTTGCCACACAGGCGCGTGATCCGGCGCCGCATTACCAGCACAGTGCAATAGGATACAA
>JAQBHM010000080.1:0-5798 GCA_032127795.1 Bacteroidales bacterium
AACAGTAAGCCAGGTTACCCTAATGCAGCGAGGCACCAACGCCAAACCAATGAAAATCATAGTTATACCAATAGGCCTTCTTAGATTAAAGTCATGAAAAGAATATTCCTTTACCTGTTCCTTTTTCCTGTGATAATCTACGGACAGGAGACCAATCTGATTCAGTATGTCAATCCCTTTATAGGAACTGACCGTATGGGTCATACTTACCCGGGCGCCACCGTACCTTTCGGCATGGTTCAGCTGTCACCTGACACTGATACGATACCGTACGAGACGGGAGGAAAATACAATCCGGATGTGTATAAATACTGTGCCGGATATCAATATGAAGACAACACTATTGTCGGCTTCTCACACACGCACTTCAGCGGTACCGGCCATTCCGATCTTGGAGATATACTTCTTATGCCAATCACAGGGAAACTTCAGCTTAATCCCGGAACGGCAGATGCCCCTGAAAAGGGATACAGGTCCCGCTTCACCCATGAGACTGAGACAGCATCACCAGGTTATTATGCAGTCACCCTCGAAGACCATGATATACTGGCCGAGCTCTCTGCCACCGTGCGCACCGGAATGCACCGTTATACATTCAATAAGGGCGGTAATGCACATATCATTCTTGACATGATGCATGGCATCTACAATTATGACAGTAAAAATGTATGGACGTTTATCCGCGTAGAGAATGATACTCTTGTTACGGGGTATCGTCAGACCAACGGCTGGGCGCGTACCCGGACTGTCTATTTCGCCATTGCATTCTCAAAACCGATTGAATCATACGGCTTCGTCAATTTCGCCCCTGCCCAGGTATACAGGGGTTTCTGGCGCCGTTTTGACCAGAGAACAAATTTTCCGGAGACAGCCGGGACAAAAATCAGGGGCCACTTTGACTTTGACACCAGGCCCGGAGAACAGATAATTGTGCGTGTGGCCCTGTCTCCTGTCAGCACTGAAGGTGCGGTGGATAATTTGGTGGCTGAGACACCCCGCTCAGACTTCGCGGCAGTACGTACGGCTGCTGAACAAAGATGGGAGAATGAATTACAAAGAGTTGAAGTGCAGATGATGAACCGTGATCAGATGGTAAACTTCTACACCGCTATGTATCACGCCTTCCTCTCTCCCACCATGTATATGGATACTGACAGCAGGTACAAGGGACTGGATCAGAACATTCATTCTGCAGAAGGATTCGATAACTATACAACCTTCTCACTCTGGGATACATACCGTGCCCTGCATCCTCTTTTCACGGTTTTGCAGCAAAAGCGTACTGCCGGTATGATCAATTCCATGCTGGCACACTATGACCAGAGTGTGCACCGTATGCTGCCGGTGTGGTCTCATTATGCAAATGAGAACTGGTGTATGATAGGTTATCATGCCGTCCCTGTGATAGCTGATGCCATCATAAAAGGGATCCCGGGTTTTGACCATAAGAGGGCGCTTGACGCCTGTATCGTTACCGCCCGCAATGGCTGGTATGACGGGCTCGATGATTATATTAAGACAGGATATGTGCCTGATGAGCGCACCGGAGCATCCGTTTCGGTGACACTGGAATATGCATATGACGACTGGACTATAGCCCAGGCTGTAAAAAAGAGAGGAACCGCTGAACAGTATGATGAGTTCTTGAAAAGATCAAAGAGCTATCTGAATGTCTGGGATGCCTCCACAGGTTATATGCGCCCGCGTTACGCCAATGGCAATTTCAGGAAGGAATTTGATGTTTTGAGCACACATGGACAGGGATTTATCGAAGGGAATGCCTGGAATTACAGTCTGTATGTACCTCATGACCCCGAGGGACTTATTGCACTTATGGGCGGCAGAAAGAGATTTGTTCAGCATCTTGATTCGCTGTTCACTATGGATCTTCCTGACAGCTACTTTGCTGAGACGGAAGACATCACGCGTGATGGTATTATTGGCAACTATGTGCACGGTAATGAACCTTCACATCATGTTCCCTATCTCTTTAACCGTGCGTCAGCACCACAGAAAACCCAGTACTGGGTAAGGCATATTATGGATGTGATGTACCGGCCCCTTCCTGACGGACTCGGAGGCAATGACGACTGCGGGCAGATGAGTGCATGGTATATCTTCTCGGCACTTGGATTTTATCCGGTAGCACCCGGTTCAGACAGGTACGACCTTGGCAGTCCTCTGGTGAAAGAGGCTGTAATCAATCTTGAAAACGGCAAAAAATTCACAATCAAGTCTGTCAACCAGGGTGCGGAGAATGTATATGTGAAAAAAACGGTGCTAAACGGACAAACACTTGACCGGCTCTGGATCACACATGATGAGATCATGAATGGCGGAACACTGGTGTTCTATATGAAATAAAGCTTGAAGCGAAGGCTAAAGCGAAGACTAAGACTAAGGCTGAGGCTAAGCTTTTCTTAATCTTAATCTTGGTTCAGGACTTAATTACCCGGATTCCTGAATGCCTCCACACCCCTGTCAAGCCAGTCAATATATGCCTGGATGTCAAAGTCTGTACCGCGGGTCTCAATCAGTGGTTTTCCTGACGGGTCTACAATGGCATAAAGAGGAAGGGTGTTCGTATTGAACATTGATATCTCAATATCTTCATTCTTTTTACCTATTGTCTTCTTCTCTTTGCCATCCACCTTTGATACAAATACCTCACTGTCAGGAAGCTTGGTCCTGTCGTCAACATAGAGGCCGACCAGAACGAAGTTTTCCCTTATACGTCTCTGCACTTCAGGATCAGACCATACCCGTGCGTCCATCTCCTTGCAGTTTGCACAGGCGTGACCCTTGAAATCTATCAGCACCGGTTTGTTGAGCTGACGCGCACATGCCAGTCCCTGCTCAAGATCAAAATACCCCTGCAGGCCATATTCAAAATGAAGAAAGTCTGCATACCTGGGGGCTTCACATATTGCTGATCCAGTCGCAGGTGTTACTACCATTCCTTCTCCCTTGTTTTCACTTATTGCTTTAAGCAGGTTGAATCCGGATGTCTCCCGGGGGGGCAACAGGGCTGAGATACGTGTAAGAGGTGCTCCGAACAGCCCCGGCACGAGATACAGAGCGAAGGTGAATGAAGCGATTATGAGCACCAGACGGAAGACGCCTATGTGAGGGACGTCACTGTCATGTGAGAATTTTATCTTTCCCATAAGGTAGATACCCATAAGTATAAAGATGACAATCCAGATGGCAAGGTATATGTCACGTGAAAGAATGCCAAGTGAGTAGACATTGTCTATCACTGATGCAAATTTCAGGCTGAATGCCAGCATGATAAAACCCAGAACAACCTTAACCGAATTGAGCCAGCCGCCTGATTTAGGCATCTTCTTCATCATTGAAGGGAAGAGGGCAAACAGGGTGAAGGGCAGTGCAAAAGCCAGCCCGAAACCGAACATGCCTATTGTGGGGCGAAGGACATCGCCTGTGGCAGCCTCTACAAGCAGAGCGCCAACAATAGGACCGGTACATGAGAATGATACAAGCACTGTTGTCACTCCGAGAAAGAAAGCTGCAAGTGCTCCTCCCCTGTCAACTTTCGTGTCTGACGAGCTAACCCAGCTTGTAGGCATAACCATTTCAAATGCGCCGAAGAACGAAGCAGCAAAGACAAGAAATAACAGGAAGAACAGGAGGTTCGGGATCCAGTGTGTGCTGAGTGTATTGGCAAATCCTGCTCCGGCACTTGTCAGTGATACAATTATGCCGAGTGACGAATAGAGAAGGATTATTGATACTCCGAAAATAAGGGCCTTGCCGATCGCCGCTCCCTTTTTATCATTTCCCTGTGAGAAGAAAGCCACAGTCATTGGTATCATTGGGAATACGCAGGGTGTAAGAACTCCGGCCAGGCCGGCGAGTATTGACAGAAGAAAAAATTTGAGAAGTCCCTTCTTTGGCTGGGCAGCAGGCTTCTCCGTCAATGTACTTTGCAGAGTCTTGTCAGGTTGTGCGGCAGCAATTAAAGGCGCCCCATCAGCCCTCTGAAGTTCGGTCATCGGGACACTCTCCCCGGCTTCCTGCGTGGCTGATTCTGAAGTTGTCGCAGCAGCGTCACCTTTGATCTGTAAAGCAAACTCAACATCACGGGGCGGCAGACACTGTTTATCATCGCAAGACATGAATGTTACAAATCCCTTTACTGTGGCAGGATATTTTGTCACAGTAATTTTCTGGCGGAATTCGGCTTTTTCGCTGTGCATGCCAATGTCCATGCCGAAGCTGTTGTCATACTTTACCTCTGGCTTATCAATAACCGCAGGCTTGCCTGCAAGAGTACAACCCACGAGGGTCTCAAAAGTAAAACTCGTAGGTACAGGTCCTCCATCGGCAATATCCATTGCATAAAGATGCCACTTGCCTTCAATGGTTGCTGTCATCACAATCTCATAAGTATTATCAGATGAGACCTTCTCACTGCTGAACGTCCATTTCACGGGCTCAAGAACCTGGGATCTGACAGTGGCAAACGATAATATCAGCAATACCAGAGTTAAGACTTTCCTTATCATAATTTATTTATATATAGAGACATCATAATAACAAAATTGAGTGATAAAGAGTTTATCCTCAGTAACATTTCTTTGAAAGCGCAAAGTAACAGAATTTTGAAAACTATTAAGCAATGGTGAGGGAAGATTTCTGATTCCGGAGACCGGTACTTCAATCTCAACGGGAGCATCATCGGCTCCGGGAGGTGCACTCCTCCACAACTCCCTGTGATCACCCCTGACAACAAAACTATTGTCTGTCAGGGCTGACTGTTTGCAGGATGATGACCCGATCAGTCCCTGCATTGGCATACATAAATCAATGAATCCCAAAATTATAAGGCTTGACTTCTTCTCATATTTAGTCTAACTTTGATAACAGGATATCAGAGTAAATACCTGCGTTCCGGCAGTGACAATTAAATATTACGGAACTGCCGGATTAAGAAATGAGGATTTCATACCTTACCTGAGATACAGGAAGAAGAAAGCAGAGCCAAACCCATCTTAAATGAATTTACAGTCATGAGTAAGATGAAAATAGTCTTTCCGGAGAAAGGTACTGATTCAGTCAAAATGCTATCGGAGATAAGGGGGTACAGATCCAGGGATGCTTCATGGCGTAACGGCAGAATGTTCGGATATGTATATCATCCCGGCAACACGGAGTCTAAAGCCATAGAACAGGCATATCATCTTTTCTTTAATGAGAATGCCCTTAATCCGTCATTGTGCTCTTCACTCAGGCTGCTTGAGAACGAGACAGTGGCTATGGTTGCCGATCTGCTCCATGCAGGTGAAGATTATGCAGGGAATCTCACAACCGGAGGCTCCGAGAGCATACTTGTGGCTGTTAAGACGGCACGCGACTGGGCAAAGCACAACAGGCCGGATATAAAAGAACCTGAGATGATAGCACCGGTCACAGTACATCCGGCATTCTCCAAAGCAGCTGACATGACAGGTGTAAAAATATCCTATGCGGAACTTTCCCCCGACAAAAAAGTAAATGTACCTGCAGTTGAAAGCCTGATAAACAGTAATACAATCCTTATTGTTGCATCTGCGCCCTGTTACCCTTATGGCGTTATTGACCCTGTTGAAGAACTCGGCATTATTGCCCTGAAACACAACCTCCTTTTTCATGTTGACTGTTGCATGGGTGGTCTGATGCTGCCATTCGTTGAAAAGCTCGGATATCCGGTTCCGAAGTTTGACTTCAGGGTCCCGGGGGTCACCTCCATTTCCGCCGATATGCACAAATACGGTTACTCAGCCAAGGGAGCATCT
>JAQBHM010000081.1:0-6367 GCA_032127795.1 Bacteroidales bacterium
TACACTTTGCCATCAAAAATGAGATAAACTTCCCGAAGGACCTGCGCGTGGCCATACTGCAGACCTTCGGCCATGAGCCCGGCTTCCGTATTGCGGGCCCTGTTATTGACCGCGGCGGTCCTGCCGGAGTAATAATAAAGAACGGGTACATTGCAGCCTCCTGGGGAGATACAGAAAGGCCCGATCTTACCTTCAGCGCCACTAAAAGCTACCTCTCAACAGTGGCAGGGCTGGCATATGATGACGGCCTGATAGGCATGAGTGACAAAGTTGCAAAGTACGTAACAGATGGCACTTTTGAAGGCACACATAATTCCAAAATAACCTGGGAACATCTTCTGACCCAAAGCTCTGACTGGTCAGGAACACTTTTCGGCGTGCCGGACTGGGCCGACAGACCACCCCGCACAGGCACAACTGATGAATGGCAGAGAAGAACCCTGGCAGAACCGGGGACAGCATTTGAATATAATGATGTACGTGTCAACCTGCTGGCATACTCACTTTTACATATCTACAGGAAGCCTTTGCCTGCAGTACTTAAAGAGCGTATTATGGATCCCATCGGCGCCTCAACAACCTGGCGCTGGAACGGCTATGACAACTCATGGGTCACAATAGACGGCCAGATGATACAGTCGGTCAGTGGCGGGGCCCATCTCGGAGGGGGAATAATAATAAGCACCCTTGACCATGCCCGCTTCGGACTGTTGTTCCTTCGTGAGGGTCAATGGAAAGACAGGCAGATCATATCGAAAGAATGGATAAGGCATGCCACGGCTCCTTCAACAGCAAACAGCAGCTACGGATACATGTGGTGGCTGCTGAAGGGAAACACTAAATGGGAAGGAGTGCCTGATACGGTCTTTTATGCTTCGGGAATGGGTGGTAACTTTGTGATTGTTGATCAGGTAAATGATATCGTGGTTGTGGTACGATGGATAGATCCGGGGAAAATAGGTGAGTTGATGTCAATGGTAATCCAATCTCTTGAACAACAGAAAAGGTAAATGATATATGAGTAAATCAGAATTTTACAGGATTGGTTCCACCGGAGCATTCACTAAGCTGGAATCACTGAAAGAAGCAACTGCGGCACTGGAAGAGAGTGGCTATGTCTGGTTTAACTATATTAAAGCCTCACATGAAGAGCTTTCTGAGCTGGCACTCCCTCTTGGGCTGCATCCCCTCTCCATAGAAGATTGCACTCTTGAGTCACAGGTGCCCAAGATGGACGAACTGCCAAATTATGCTTTCATCGTATTCAATGCGTTGTATTATAGCGGGGAGGAATTAATTTCCGATGAGGTAGACCTCTTTATCGGAAAAAACTTTCTCCTTACCGTCAGTGGATATTCAGATTCAAGCCGGTTTCCGCTTGAAGGAATAAATGCAGCCATTGAAAGAAGCCTGACCATGGTCAGTCGCGGCCCTGCATGGCTTATGCACCTGATGCTTGATTTCGTCGTTGATCAGGTGGCTGATGCGGTAGAGGCTGCGGAGGAAGACATTAACAAGGCGGAAGAAGCTATACTTGATTCACCGGCGGTTTTCGATCCTTCGAGGCTATTATACCTCAGAAGAAACCTCCTTGCTCTGCGCAAAAGCCTCTTCCACGAGCGGGAGATACTTGTTAAAATAAGCCGTAACGGATCTGAGTGGATACCCGAAAAAGCCACTGTGCATTATCGTGATATATATGACCATCTCTCCAATTTCCTTGAGATGACAGAGAGTAACCGAGACAATGTCACCAGCCTTATGGAACTTTTTGCCTCGATGCTCAACAACCAGATGGCGCGCGACTCAAACATGACAAATGCTTCTGTCAGGCGACTTACTCTTATCACAACTATCTTTATGCCTTTGACCCTCCTGGCAGGCATTTTTGGTATGAGTGAGTGGTCAATGATGACCGGACCGCAGAACTGGCGCAGTGCCTATCCGTTGTTCGGAATGGTTGTGTTAATCATCGGCGCTGCCAGCTATTTTCTTATAAGGTGGCTGGAGAATAGAGACCGGAAAAAATTTCTTTAATATCGCCTAATTATATATTATGGTCATCCCACCACCCCCGGAATTGCCAAACCTGGGATTTACAACATTATTGTAAATTGAGCCGAAGGTATAGGTGAAACCAAAACTGGTGAAGTACTCAAACTGGGTTTCAAGCTCTCTTCTTCTCAGCAGTACTTCTTCAGTAGTTGCCCCACCTTTGACCAGTCCCAGCTGGTCATGAATTAATGCAGCACCTCCGCCAAGATTTACTGAAAGACCCTTTGCAATCCTCAGACTTAAATACCCGTTGAATGAAAGGTTGTTTTTCGACCAGTCATGAAAATAGTTACTGAAGGCCATAGAAAGGTCAATAGAGCCCCATTTCTGAATTACTCCATAGTTTAAAGTCAATGAATGAAGCCCCAGGCTTTGTTTCACCTTGTTGTAAATGGTTGTATCTATATAGTCAGAAAAACTGTACCCGGCTTTGTATGTTAACCTAAGCTGACGCCTGGTAGATTCGGAATATGGGAAAACATCATATTCAATTCCGGGCATAACTGTCACCTGCAACTCTGAATTACTGTAATTTGAAGCTCCGATATACAATGTTCCACCAACCGACCAGTGGTCTGTCAGACTTCTTACCAGCAATCCATTAATAGATTTTGAGTTATACTCACTTGTTATTATATCCTCATCAATCTCAAACCTGTCATTTGAATAACTGTAGCGGACTGAAATACTGGATTTAAGTTTTTCAGTCACCCTGCTTGCCGAAAAGCTTCCGTTAATGTAGTTTGATCTGTATGATTGCTGGGCTGAGGCATAACCGCTTAATGATGTTCTGAAGACCCAGCTATCCCATTTATCAGTGGTCACAGTCTCAGAAAGGGGCTCACTGAATGAAAAGTTAAGATATTTTGAAAGCGGTGTCTTTGCAACAAACCTCGTCAAACCCATCTTGATGATCCTCACCTGGTTTTCCCTTATCTGCTCTGATGTTTCATCAGGATTGGAAGTGAATGCCAGGGTGTCATTCATCCCCCTGTATCTGTTTTGTCCTACAAAGAAATATGAGTATTCGAGCCCCCCGGAGCCTGTTCTCTGCAGGGTAGATATGATATAGACGCCGGCATCTTTTATGTCACGCACATAGTTGACATAAGGAATCTCCTTCCTGATGTAGTCTGATGCATCCATATAAACATTCAGAGCATCTTTGCGTAGCGTGTCAGTCTTTTCCTGAGCTGAGAGGAGTGTGGCTGTACCAATAAAAATAAACAGCAAAATGATCTTTTTCATTTGCAAGTCATGTTAGTAATTAAAAGGCCCAAATGTGGCCTCTCTGAAAATTGCAGGTAACTGCCACAAATATTATTCCACTCCATTTATTCGTACAGGGTTGTACCTGCCCCTGGCTAAGGAGGCTATTTCTCTTTTTTGGCCGCGAGACTCTTTTCCAGGGTAAGTATCTTTTCATTCAGTTTACCGTTCTCATCCTTAAGCACGGCAACTTTTTTTATCAGCTCATCCTTCTCATTATTCAGAATGGCAACCTGACGGATGAGGTCATCTTTTTCAGATTCAAGCTTCTTAATAACCGGAGTATAGACCGACTTCTGGTAATACCAGGCTGCGAGGAATCCGATAACAGCGGCACCCAATAATAACAGGATTATCTCAATTACTGCCGCGGTGACTGACTGTGCTAAAAATATAAACTGTGCATTCATAACTTTACTTTTTTATTGCAACAACTGTTCTTCTGTTTAATTCTCTTCCCTGCAGGGTTATATTGCTGGCCACAGGCTGTTCTTTGCCCATTGAACCAGTTATCATTTTACTGACAGGGATCCCCTGGCTCTCAAGATATCTGCTGACAACGCCGGCTCTTTCAAGGCCCAGGTCATAGTTATACTCAGGAGTACCAACAAAATCAGTATGCCCGGTTATATTCAGCACATAATCAGGGTACTTACCCATCCATTCTTTGATTACAGCAATAGAGCTGTCAGTTTTCGGATCAGGATTGAATCTGGAGTCGTCAAATTCAAAATAGATCTGGAGGTCCTTTGGCATTGATTCATAAAATTTCATTAGAGAATCTGCCTCCCTGCTCTGGGCCTCAACAACAGGCTGTACAACCGCCGCCTTTTTAGCAGCAGGCTTTAAAATATCAACATACAGCCACATTGACAAGAAAGACCACATCACAAGTACAATCAGTCCGGTGATAAGAATTCTCATTTCAGATGTATTAATTTATAATAGGGTTCAACGGCAACTTTTTAAGATCAGGTATTGTGGCACATAAGTTCAACAAGCTTTCCTGGCCCTATGTACCTTCTATCAAAGTTAGGAAAGGGTTATAAGGAAAACAAATAAAAATCATGGAGCCTTTATCAGCTCCTGTCCAAGCGCAGTAAAGATTATAAAAACTTCGGCGATTAAAGTGATCTGCCGCTTTGCATATTATCTTGACACGGCTTGTTTTATTTACTAATTTTGGATAATAAGCTGTTTGTAATTAATCGTTATTAACAGATTAAGAGGAGAATGTATGAAAAGGATCATGATTTTTTTAATGGCATTACTGTCCGCAGTTAATATCTTTCCGCAGAATTCAATAGCTTACCAGTCGGGGATTGTAGGTGAGAAGAACCTGCAGGCCGCTGCCAATTTGTCTCCCTATTCTACCGGTGCTATCGGCTTTGACCTCCGGTATGAAGGGGTAAAAGGCACAACAAGACTTTTTGATACTTTGATAACCTCGTCGCTGCTGCTAAAGAATCAGACAGATTATATTATGTTTAAAGGTGACATTGACGTGGTGAATAACTCACTGATTTTCATCAAGGCCGGTACAGGGGAACTCATGGAGATATCCTCAGATAATGTTGTGGAAATGAGAGTTAATATTGATAATAAGGATTTGATCTACAGGACTGCCGGTGAATTAACCTTTGAAAAAGAGATCGGAGAAAACAAATTCTACCAGGTTCTGAAGGAGGATCCTAATATGTTTATATGCATACCTGAAAAGAAATTTGTAGAGGCTGATTATAACAGGATATACGGTCCTGACAGGCGGTATGACGAATTCAAACTGAACAATAAATATTATATCCAGGATTCAGATAACGTTCTCCGCAGGGTGCAGTTAAGTGAAAAGTCGCTGGCAAAGATGTTCCCTGACAAGAAGGAACTGATTAAGAAGGTCTTTAAAGAAGATTACTACATAGACGATGAAGCGAGGGTCATTTCAATTCTTGAAAACTTCTGAACTTTGTTGGAATAGCATACAACTTTTGGCATTGACCACACATTAAACACCAAATCCCGCATGATCAGTGATCTGCGGGATTCCTTTTTCTGAGTGATTAATGGGCCTGATTACACTGGGACCTATTTTCAGGGGCTGACCTGCAGAATGGAAATATCTGATTTTCAGACACTAATTATATTTTTAATCATCATTCATTGTATCTCCTCCAATTAAGAAATTATATAATTTAGGGTTGGAAATGTCAGAAGAGAAACATGAAAAAATTACCCATATTGCTTTATCTCGGATTGATATGTCAAATTAATGCAGCACAGATACCTGGACTAATCGATTCTTCCTCTGCAGTTTCTGAGCTGGAATAATTTTCCTAACGAACCTGAAACAAGTTTCACATATAAAATAGACTATGTTAACAAATTATTTTAAATCGGCTCTGCGATTTATTAAGCACAATAAAGTATTTGCAGCTATCAATTTACTTGGACTTTCAATTGCCCTTGCTGCTTCATTCATCATGCTGCTTTATGTAATTAATGAACTCAGTTACAACCGGTGCCACAAAAACAGTAAAAGAGTATACAGAGTACTTAACTACATCGTCGATTTTAAAAATACACAGTCCGGAACTCCATATGTTCTTGCCACTGCACTGAAAGACGGGTATCCACAGGTTGAGAAAGCTGTAAATACACGATATATGCGCGGATTCAGCCTGAAGTTAAAAGACCAGTCTTTCATAGCTGTTTATGATGCTATTGCCACTGATTCTGACATCTTTAATATTTTTACAATTCCGTTGATCAGCGGCTCGTCTGCTGAGAACCTCCTTGATGAACTGAATTCCATTGTCCTCTCGCGCTCTCTTGCAGAGAAGGTATTACCCGGACAGAATCCCTTCGGTCAGGAAATCATTGGCACGGTAAACAACAGTGAGCAGCTCTTTATTGTGACCGGCGTATTTGAAGATCTGCCTCATAATTCAACCTTGAGGACCCAGTGCCTGGTAAACAGCAGGTGGACAATCGAACCCATTAATAAAACTTTTGGGATTACGAATGCTGATGTGGACTATAATATGAA
>JAQBHM010000082.1:0-3490 GCA_032127795.1 Bacteroidales bacterium
GAGATAAGAGGAAGAAGATAAGAGATAAGAGATAAGAGATAACTGGATATGTCAAAGATATGGGCTGTAATACTTGCTGCGGGGGAGTCGAGAAGGATGGGATCGCCCAAGATGATACTTCCCTACATGGGGATGACCATAATCGAGAAGGTTATAGAAAATGTTACTGCCTCAGCTGTTGATGATACTGTTGTTGTGGTTGGCTGCAACAAGGTCGAGGTACTGGCAGTGACAGAACGATATCCAGTCGTGCACATCGTAAATGACAATTATATGAACGGGATGCTGTCATCAGTGAAATGCGGTATCGGCTCACTGCCTGAAGACTTTCGTGCAGTCCTGGTCTTCCCCGGTGATCAGCCAATGATAGAAGCAGAGGTTATCAATCTTGTTATAAATGCGTACAAGGAGTCGGGCAGGGGAATTATAATCCCGGTTTTTAATGGCAAGCGTGGACACCCACTCCTAATAGACAAAAAGTACAAGAGTGAGATATTGACCCTGGATGATAAGGTGGGCTTAAGAGGTCTTTCATTAAAACATTCTGATGATCTTTTGGAAATTGAAACGGATAATCCACTAATTTTGAGAGATATTGATACTGTCGAAGACTATAATTATGAACTGAAACTGACCAAAGAAACATGGAAGAAGTAATCCGATTCAAACTGAACAACAAAGATGCCCAGGTGACAATAGATCCCGATAAAACGCTTCTATGGGTCCTCAGGGATGATTTTGAACTTACCGGCACCAAGTTTGGCTGTGGGATAGGTTTCTGTGGAGCCTGTACGGTCCTTATCAACAATGAACCGGTAAGATCGTGTAGCATACCAGTCAGCGATGTTGCAGGAAAGAGTGTTATAACGGTTGAAGGACTGGCGAAAAACGGGAAGCTTCATCCTGTGCAGGAGGCATTTATAGATCATGATGCCCTGCAGTGCGGCTACTGCACACCTGGAATGATAATGACTTCCGTAGGTCTGCTTAAGAAAAATGCTTCGCCCACGCGCCAGGATATTGTGGACGGGCTTGAAAACAACCTATGCAGGTGCGGAGCTCATATGCGAATTATTGACGCCGTAGAAGATGCATCCAAAGTAATGAAGGGAGGAAAGTGATCATGAAAAGAAGGAGTTTTTTTAAAATTGCCGGAGGAGGGATCTTCATCTTTTTCCAGCCGTGGAATGCACTTGACCTGCTTTCAATGCCTGCCCAGCAGAGGAGGAGCCTTACAAAAGACTATAATGCATTTCTTCAGATAGCTGAAGATGGTACTGTTAAATGCTTTACAGGAAAAATTGAAATGGGACAGGGAATCATTACCTCACTGCCGCAGATGATGGCAGAAGAGCTTAATGTTCCCCTGGAGAAAGTAAAAATGATAATGGGAGACACAGACCTGTGCCCTTATGATATGGGAACATGGGGCTCACTGACAACCAGGAGTTTTGGTCCTAACATGAGGGCTGCTGCCGCGGAAGCAAGGGCCGTACTTATTGATATGGCATCTGAAAGAATGGGTGTCAACATCAGTCAGCTTGAAGTAAAAGATGGTATGGTCATTGATACCAAAAACGCGGAAAGCAAAATCGGCTTCGCTGAGCTGGCAAAGGGACAGAGGCTTGAAAAGTATCTTGAAATAAAACCTTCAGCGGAGAATTACACCGCCTATACAATTGTTGGTAAACCTCTGAAGCACAGTGATTCATATGATAAGGTTACCGGCAAAGCGAAATACACAGGCGACCTTAAGCTACCGGGTATGCTGTTTGCACGCATATTAAGACCACCGTCACACGGGGCAAAAATGGTTTCTGCCGACATAAGCGCTGCGGAGAATATTGAGGGTGTAAAAGTAGTACGCGACGGTGATTTTATTGCAGTGCTGAGTGAAGAACGCGAAAAGGCGGATATGGCAATTATAAGGATAAATGCTGAGTATTCATTTGATGAGATGAAAGTCAGCAGCCAGACTGTCTTTGATTTTATAAACAAAGGGGAATACAGGACAACAATTGTCAGGAGTGCAGGTGACGTTGACTCTTCGCGGCAGCGATGCGACAAGGTCTTTGATCATGAATATCATGATCCGTACCTTGCTCATGCCCCCATTGAGACACATACTGCTCTTGCTCATTATGAAGGTGACAAACTTACCGTATGGGCTGCAACACAGTCGCCCTTTGGTCTCCAGGACGGTATTGTCAGGGATCTTGGTCTTACACGTGAGAAGGTCAGGGTTATTACCCCGTTCGTTGGTGGAGGATTCGGAGGTAAGGCCGCCTTCAGGCAGGGTATTGAAGCAGCAAGGCTGGCAGGGATGACGGGAAAGCCGGTAATGGTTGTATGGACACGTGCGGAGGAGTTTTTTTATGATACTTTTCATCCGGCTTCTGTTGTCAGAATCGGGTCGGGAATTGATAAAGACGGGATGATCCAGATGTGGGATTATAACGTTTATCTTGCGGGTACCAGGGGAGCTGAGACACTATATGATGTTCCCGATAACAGAACCACCAGCCACAGCGAGAACAGGGAGGTATACCCTGTACATCCCTTCGGCACAGGTCCCTGGAGAGCGCCCAATAACAATACAAATACATTTGCACGCGAGACTCAGATTGATATTATGGCCTCGGCAGCAGGGATTGATCCTTTGGAGTTCAGGCTTAAAAACCTTAAGGATGAAAAAATGATTGCCTGTCTCAAATCAGCAGCAGACAAATTCGGGTATGTCCCGGGAAAGACCCCGTCAGGAAGAGGCATTGGCATTGCGTGCGGAATTGATGCCGGTACCTGGGTAGCTGAGATTGCAGAGGTGAGCGTTGATAAGGTCACCGGTATAGTCAAGGTGATCAGGGTTGTAGCCTCTCAGGACATGGGCCAGTGCGTTAATCCGCAGGGAGCATTGATACAGATGGAAGGGTGCATCACCATGGCACTAGGATATACCCTGACTGAAGAGCTGGACTATGAAGGAGGGAAAATCTACAATAGGAACTTTGATAGTTATGAGATTCCAAGATTTTCATGGGTGCCGAAGATTGATTGCGTCATTCTTGACAGACAGGATCAGGCTCCACAGGGTGGCGGTGAACCAGCCATCATTGCCGTGGGTGCTGCCGTGGGTAATGCAATTTTTGATGCTACGGGAGCACGGCTGTTTACCGTTCCCTTTACTCCGGAAAGGGTCATGAAAGAGTTAGTAAAGTTGAAGAGTTGATAAGTTAGAGAATCGATAAGTATGTTGAATCCGGGACTCCCGGAATAAAATGAAAAGGAGGGAAGCGAAAGCGACCCTCCTTTATTGTTCAGGTATATTGAACCCGGACTATTTGCCTGATGTATACCATTCGTTCTGGACAAGGAGGTCATTGACCTCCAATTCCCGGAAAGGAATCGGGAGTATCAGGTTACCGGCATCATATGCATAGCTTCCGATGTTCATTTTCCATCTCTTAAGGTCATGCAGACGGAAACCTTCCCA
>JAQBHM010000083.1:0-4680 GCA_032127795.1 Bacteroidales bacterium
CCTCTCAGCAAAAGAGTATGTGCTCAACTGGGAGCAGGATGATACCGTATGGGACATGATAACCTTCAGGGGTTATATGTATGAAGATACCACCGCCCCGATCTCCGGACGCAAAACAGGCTTTTACAATCATGAGAAACCCTATGTTGATACTATCAGATACTTCAACTATTCAAACCTGCAGTAACTGTAATTGTGCCTGATGCCTACATTGTACCTTTTGCCTGGGAGGATGTCATTGACCGGTTGAAAGCCAACGGTGTAAACATGTGGCAGTTGAAAAAAGATACAGTACTCCTTGTGGAATCGTACTACATTGAAAAATCAGAGCCGGCAAAGCGAGCCACCCAGGGACATTATTTCAACAGCAATGCTGTAGTCCGTTCTGTCACCCAGAAAATGGATTACTTCAAGGGAGATTATGTGATCCCGGTAAATCAGAGAGCAAATAATTACATAGTATATATGCTTGAACCTCAGAGTGAAGCTGGCTTCTTTGCCTGGAACTTCTTTGACTCCTCACTTGAAGGACAGGACTGGTATTCTGTATGGGGGTTTGAAAGTCATCTTAAGGAGCTGCTTGACACTGATCAGGCCCTGAAGGCTTCCTTTGAGAAAGCTAAAGCTGAGGATGCCAGGGTGGCCACTGACCCTGTAGCTCAGCTTCAGTGGCTATATCAGAATACACCTGCATCTGAGCTTGAGAAACGCACAAACCTGTATCCTGTCGGCAGGCTTATTGATGGCGGCAGACTGACAAAGAAATAGATCCTGAAGCATATACAAATGAGTGACGAGACAAAAAAAACATATTATGACAGTGATGAGTTCAGGCGTCAGGGTCATGAGCTGATAGATATACTTTCTGAATACCTGAAGACAGTCACAAACAGAAGTGAGACCCCAGTGCTAAGGTACATGGAGCCAGATGACCTCGTTCCGGAATTTGCATTTGAAAACCCCTCGAACAGGGATCTTTCTCTCAGTGACTATATAAGAAAGGTGATAGGTAACATGAATCACTTGCATCATCCGAGATTCGTGGGTCACCAGAACAATCCTCCTCTCACAGCCGGCATTATTGCACAGATGTGCATCACGCTTCTCAATAACGGGGTGGCGGTGTACGAAATGGGCCCTGCCGCCATGGCCGCCGAGCGTAATGTGGTAAAATATATGGCTGCACGAATAGGTTTCGGCAGTGATGCTGACGGCATCTTCACCCACGGTGGCAGCGCCGGCAACCTCACATCATTACTGGCAGCCAGGCAGGCAAAGGCAGATTACAATATCTGGGAAGAGGGCGTCAAAAGTGATCACAGGATAGGTATAATTGTTTCTGACCAGTCTCATTACAGCATATCCCGCAATGCCAAAGTGATAGGTCTGGGCGGGGAGTCGGTGGTAATGATCCCGCACAACAGCAGGTATGCCATGGAGACATCACTCCTTCAGGAGACCATGGACAAGGCAAGGGAAAAAGGGATACGGGTGGTATGCGTTGCTGCCAATGCATGCTCTACAGCAACAGGTACCTATGATGACCTGGGAGCCATAGCAGCATTCTGCAAAGAGAATGACCTCTGGTTTCACGTAGACGGTGCACATGGACTGGGAGTACTCTTTTCCGAACGTTACAGGGAACTGGTAAAAGGCATTGAACAGGCTGATTCAGTAGTCCTCGATTTTCACAAGATGCTGCTGACACCGGGATTGAACACTATGGTTTTATTCCGTGACGGAGCCCACTCGTATGAGACCTTTGCCCAGAATGCAGGTTATCTCTTTGATAAGAGCGATGAAGACGAGTGGTTCAACGGTGCTAAAAGAACCCTTGAATGCACAAAGAGCGGACTCGGCATAACAGCCTGGGCAGTAATAAAATATTACGGTGATAATACCCTGGGAGAATATATTGACAGCAGATATGATCTTGCCAGAAGATTCGGAACAGTCATAAAAAATGATGATGAGCTGGAACTGGCGACTATGCCCGAGTCAAACATCGTCTGCTTCAGATACAAACCTGCTGACCTCAGCGATGAGGAACTCAATGACCTTAACGCTGTGATAAGGAAAGAGATCATTAAAAGCGGTGAATTCTATATTGTCCAGGCCAGCCTTGACGATAAAATCTACCTTCGTACCTCCCTGATGAATGCCCTGACAGATGACAATGACCTTGACAGGCTAATCATGGCGGTCAAGAGGCATGGCAAACGGATAGTGAAGAGCGCTACCTGACGAAAAAGTCAAGTACAGGTTCCTTCCCTAGCCAGGCAGTCAGATTGTCTCCTTTTTGTACCGGGCCTACTCCCGGAGGAGTCCCGGTAAAGATGAGATCCCCGGTCTTAAGTGTGTAATATCTTGAAACATAAGATATTATCTCATTAAATGAAAAGATAAGGTCAGAGGTGTTTCCATTCTGCCTTTCAACCCCGTTAACCTCAAGTCTGAAACTTATGTTATTCAGGTCACTGATCTTCTCTTTAGGTATGAACTGGCCAAGCGGGGCTGAGCCGTCAAAGGTTTTGGACAACTCCCAGGGGTGACCGGCATCTGAGAATTTCTTCTGCAGGTCGCGGGCCGTGAAATCAATGCCTATTGTGAGAGCATCAAAATACCTGCCTGCAAACCGTGAACTGATACCCTTGCCCAGCTTTGAGATCCGGAGCACCACCTCCGCCTCAAACTGCAGATCATTTGAAAAATCAGGGAGAAAAAAAGGCTTGTTTTTTTTCAGCAGCGCCGAGTCGGGTTTCAGAAATATCAAAGGCTCAGATGGAACAGCCCTTTTCATTTCGGCCGCATGACTGCGGTAATTCAGTCCTACACAAATAATTTTCATCCTGGTATCAGGCTTTACCGAATGAACGCAGCTTGATGGCTGTCAGCACCTGTTTGGTGTTAAGAGGGAAGTCGCCGTTCATCATCCATGAGAAGTATGACGGCTCTTCCTTTAATACCTGCTCCACCGGTTTTCCTTTGTGTTTTCCGAAGTTAAACACCTCGATACCCTGCTCATTGAAAACAAAGCGCCCGGCAAGGTCAGCATTGTTGTTGAATGCGCTGAATGCCGATAATTTTTCAATATCATTTTCCAGGTCAGAATAGCGGTCGAGCTGCGCCTTCAGTATCTCGTAAGTAGCAGCAGTATCTGCCTGCGCACTGTGCGCATTGTCAAGGTTCTTGTCACAATAGAATCGGTATGCAGCGCTAAGTGTTCGCTGCTCCTTCTTATGGAAGATCACCTGTACATCAACATACCTGTGGCGTGCCGGATCAAAATCTACATTCACGCGCAAAAATTCCTCACAGATTATCGGTATGTCGAATTTCATGGAATTAAACCCTGCAAGATCACAACCTTCAAGAAATGAGGCAATTTTCCTTGCAACATCCTTGAATGAAGGAGAATCTGCAACATCAGCATCTGAAATGCCATGTATCCTCGTAGCCTCGGGCGAAATGGGAATGCCGGGATTAAGCCTCATTGTCAGCCACTCTTCACCACCTGCAGGCTGAACCTTCAGGGCAGAAAACTCCACAATACGGTCACTGGCTATATTCACCCCGGTTGTCTCCAGATCCAGTATAACCAGTGGCTTTTTTAGAATTAATTCCATAACGCTCTGCTTTTCAGGCGTTTATCATCATAGGCATCAAGAGCATCAGCAAATCTTCATCCTCATTGGTGGTTTCTGAAGGAAGGAAGAGCCCCGCCCTGGTAGGATCAGCAAGCTCAATGACCACATCCTGTGATGCAATATTTGTCAGTATCTCAAGGAGAAAGACAGATTTGAATCCAATCTCCATTTCATCTCCCTCATACAGACACTTATGACGCTCATATGCAGAAATGGAAAAGTCGACATCCTGAGCTGATACTGTGATCTGGTTAGGAGTGAACTGCAGTTTCACCAGGTTGCTTGCCTGGTTTGAAAAGACGGAGACCCTGCGGAGTATGTTATAGAATTCCAGCCTGTCGATCCTTACTTTTCTGGGGTTGTTTTTAGGAATGACCGAGTTGTAATTCGGATAATTTCCTTCTACAAGGCGGCATACCACTTTATAATCAGACAGTATGAAGAATGCATTACGGTCATCGAACTCAACCGAGACAGTACCGCTCTCCCTGGGAAGGATATTCTTCAGGAGGGAAGCAGGTTTCTTCGGTAAAATAAATGATGCATTGTCATCAGCTTTTGCGTCACTTCTCTGGTACCTTACCAGCTTATGGGCATCCGATGCCACAAATGTTATCTTTTCGGTTGAAGCTTCCACGAGGATACCCCCCATAACCGGGCGCAACTCATCATCGGCGGTTGCAAAGAGGGTACGAGATATACCGGCCAGAAGTATATCAGCGCTTATATTGAATGTGAACTTCTTCTCTTTTTTAATCACCGGCAGCACCGGGAAGTCAATGCCATTTTGTCCCACAACGCTGAAACGTCCGTTTTCAGAATTGATGACCACAGCCATTGTATCAGGGTTGATGTCAAAGGTGAGCGGCTGTTCCGAGAACTCCTTAAGTGTATCAAGCAGTATTCTTGCCGGAAGTGCTATTGTGCCGCTGCCGTCAACATTATCCAGTCTCATGTGGGTAATAAGTGTCGATTCAAGATCGGAGGCTGTGATTTCAAGATCATTACCGCTGAGGTTGAAGAGGACATTGTC
>JAQBHM010000084.1:0-3301 GCA_032127795.1 Bacteroidales bacterium
AATAGGCAGTAGTGAAATTCTAAAAGCCCCAGACAATGCCGCCGCTGACGGTGGTGTTACTGCCATACAGGTGGGGGGCTATCCAGCCCTCAATGCCCTCCACCACACTCTTTGTCAGTGAGGCATTCACCGAGACTCCTCCGGTAATCAAATAGTTAATTTCAAAGCCTGTGGTAATACTGTTCCATACAACAGGATTGAGATATGGCAAACCAAGCCTTGGTCCGCCTATACTCTGGAAATCATCCCCCCGCTCGGAACGCTCATGCCACAACCTGATGTTCATGGCTCGGACCGGCTTATATTCAAGGGCAAACCAGAAGCTGCGGGTGTTGTCACGCAGGTAGTGACCCATGTTATAACCCTGGTTCTCAAAGGTAAGTACCGGCACATAATGCTGAAAGGTGAGCGGATAGGTGAAGGTACACTCGGCCGTCAGCCACACATTGGGAAGGAATGAAAAGTTGCCCGCACGAAAGCCGCCCTTCCATGAGAAGAAGTTGTAGTCTGAAGTGGCGAAACGGCGCGTAGAAAGCTCATCGACGAACAGGGTGCCGTAGAGATGAAGATGTTTTATATTGTAAGAGCTTACATCAAAAAACATCTGCGAGTTGCTGTTGTCAATGCCCGAGTTCACTGCATGATCTACTGATTTGTAAAAGTAGAAAGGCATCAGGTAGTTGGGCATCATCCGGGCATCAGCATATACCACGCTGTTGCCGGCGGATATGTGCAACCGGTCAACAGGTGTAACTGTGACAAGGTTGGCAGCAATATATTTTGTGTGATATACCTTTCGGTATACGGTGCCATAGGCATTGCTGACCCAGTATGAGCGGGCGGAGTCAACAACCATGGAGTTGAGCCAGCCGTGGAGCCATGTCATCTCCATCCATTTGACAGGTTTGACATGCAATCTTACCTGTATGAATGATGGCGCGCGTCCGGAGAAGATGTTTGTGCCGGCATACCCTGTCCCCCATACCGGTGCATCCTTGACAAATGAGATGTCACCCCATTTCCATGCATAGCTGACACCTGCTGTCATCTCGGAAAAATCAGTCATATTTTTTATGTGTCCACCCCGTTCCCTGATGAGGTACTCCGGTCTTGCCGTGAATGGTTTCAGATGGTTGTCCTGCAGCGCAGCGAAGAAGCCCCAGCGTCCGTAGCTGCCATAAACCTTAGCTCCGTTCTTCCATGATACCGCACCGTCACTGCTATAGTTCAGTGCTAATAATGGTGAAACAGTGATGCTGAAGAGAGAGTCTCTGTACCTGGCAGTGGCAGGATTATAGATGAGTCTGAATTTGCCTTCCTTATCCGTACCATCCGAAAAATCAGACAGGTAAAATGCCAGCTCATTCCGTTGCCTGGCAGTGAGCTTTTCTTTTTCCTCCGAGGCTTTCTCAAGCAGGGTCAGGATTGTCATCCTGCCGTAGGGTTTTACGGAGCCATTGATTTCAATGATCCCGTCTATGGCCAGCTCATCGAGAAAGGCATACAGGGATATGTTTGTGACAGGCTCCGGTACCTGTTGCGCATGAGCAGGGATGACCACCAGCAACAGGCAAAAAAGTAAAGCGACAGGCAAAAAAAGACATGGTTTCATCAGCACGACATTTGTACAAAGATAAGTGTTAGCGCAAATTTTTTCTATCTTGTGGCAGAAATGCGGGGAAATGGATAAAAGGCGTTTTCGGGTATATACAATCTCGGCAGACATTCTAATTCTGGCGTTGTCATTCATCCTGATGACCACGCTTAAACCGGCGGGGATAAGGTCCTATGTTCCGTCGCACGGTCCCTTTTTTCTTATCCTTGCCCTGTTATGGGTTATCGTCTCTCTTCTCAGTGGCAAGATAGGCAGCGGCCAGATTATCAACCTCAGGACTCTTTTTTACCATGTCATCACCTCCAACCTTATAGCTACCAGCCTTGCAGCCCTGATCATATATGCATTCCGTGACATGGGTTATTCAAGAACTGTTGTCTTCGGCACTGCACTGACAGCCACCTTCCTTGAACTTGTTGCCGGCTCTCTCTGGATCTCATTCAGCAAGGCGGCGCTGCAGGCGATAGATCCGCCAAAGCCCTCTGAGCGGGAGATGGTGGAGCGGTCGCACCCGGTGAACGGCAACGGTTATGCCACTGATCCGCTTCTTGTAGCAAGGCTCATGCAGGGAGCGTCAGATGACCGTGCCGAGGCCCTGGCATCAATGGTGACCCCGGCGCAAAGCTCACGCCTCTCGGTGGTGTCGACATCTGACATGTTCAATATACAGAACCTGGCTGCCGGCGACTATACCTGCATCATCAACCTGAGACCCCTGAACGCCATAAAAACAATAGACAGCTTCCTCGATATAGTGAATGTACGTCTCACCGGTGATGGCATATTTATCTGCTGCGTTGAGACTATGGAGCAGCGTGCCAGGCGACTGAGGAAGAGGCTTACCCCTGTTCTGTATTATATTATTATGCCGGTGGATTTCTTCTTCAAGAGGGTCATCCCCAGGCTGCGTATCACCCGCGGGCTGTGGCAGTACTTCACCCGCGGCACCAATCCGCCGCTCTCGCGTGCCGAGGCGCTGGGGCGTCTCTGCCGCGCCGGCTTTAGCATCATGCAGGAGAAGTTTGCGGGCAACATGCTGTGCATTAAGGCCCAGCGCCGTTCCGAGCCACTGCGGGTCAACGGCAGCGGATACGGCATGATCATAGCCCTGCCACGTGTGGGAATCCAGGGCAAAACATTTACAGTCTTCAAGCTGCGAACCATGCACCCTTATTCTGAGTTCATACAGGACTATGTATATGACCTGCATGACCTGCAGGACGGAGGCAAGATGAAGCATGACTTCCGCATCACCACCTGGGGTAAGGTGTGCCGCCGGATATGGCTCGATGAGCTGCCCATGATCGTTAACCTCTTCCGCGGTGACATGAAGATAATAGGCGTCAGACCGCTTTCCCCGCATTACTTTAACCTCTACAGCGACGAACTGAAACAGCGGCGCATAAATTACAGGCCGGGGCTGCTACCTCCCTTTTATGCCGACATGCCCAGGAACCTGGAAGAGATACAGCTGTCAGAGATAAAATATCTTGATGCCTGGGACCGCAATCATTTGATGACGGACATCAGGTACTTCTTTAAAGGAGTATGGAATATTGTGTTCAGAAGAGCGAGATCGAACTAGTCAGAAAGTCGAATGTCGAATGTCGAAAGTCGAATGTCTGAGGTCCGCGCAAAGAAATATTTATCCAAAGCCTTTAGACTTTAGACTTTGGACAATATTCT
>JAQBHM010000085.1:0-3656 GCA_032127795.1 Bacteroidales bacterium
CCTGCTCTCCTCAATGGCTATACGCTGGATTTCATTTACCTGTTCAGCTCCCAGAAAATTCAACAGGGAACCGCATCTGCCATCCCGTACTGCCTTCTTAAGTTGTTCAGGATCCATAAGAGGATTGATATCAAGCTGTGACATCTGACCTATCTTTTCATCAAGGGTCATCTGAGCGAGCATCTTTTCTGCCCTGACGCCAGCATCATCCTTTGCTTTCTCTCCTGCGCCACATGAAGAAATCAGTAATGCAAGACATACCAATACTACAGCAGGTGAATGTTTCATTGAATTCATTTCCGTATCAAATAAAATGCAAAACTAAAAAAAAGGGTTGTCTGAAAGGCTTGTTAAGCACTTTCAGACAACCGGTAAAGATAAGCTATTTCGTAATGACTCTGCGTGAGGTCCAAGAAGGTCTCACTGAAAAAGCGGTTGTCACCTTATCATAAAATGTTTTGTACTGGAATTTTATTGTAACTTTAGATATATTTGCAGGCCGAAACAGGCTTAAGTTATAAAACTGTATTATTAAATTAATAAGATGGTTAAAGTTACCCAGAACAGAGTCCCGCATGAATTCTTTGCAACAAAAGGTTCAGGCTGCAGCGAATATGCAATTCATCCCGGCTCCTATCACATGGCATTGTATGATGCACGAATTGCAGAATACAATATCATGAATTATTCATCAGTACTTCCCTCAACAGCCAAACTGGTTTCTCTTGATGAGGTTGATATGCCATCATTCGGATCAGAGCTCTGCACTATTATGGCAGTTGCAAACGGCTATTACGGTGAGCATATCTCAGCCGGAATTATCTATGCATGGATATACAAAGATGATACATGCGAGGAAAAAGTCGGTGGACTGGTATGCGAGCTTGCCGGTTACTTTGACATGGAAGCGCTTGAAGAAAGGCTCTATACAGTACTCAAAGACCTGCATGAAAGGACCTTCCAGCAATATTTTCTTGGTGAACCTATTGTGAGCACTGAGTCGCTCACGGTTGACAAACGTTACGGCACAGCTCTTGTGTCGCTCTGTTTTGTCAACTATACGTAAAGTATGGATGACTGTCAGGCAAATGACAGCACCCTTTATTTATTTTACCGGACAATAAAAATAGACCTCTATGAATAAAACCGGCAGACTATTACAGGCAATGCGTCCCCCGGAACACTGGCATGTGCCTGTTATAATTACTCTTGGGATCTTTACCGGCCTGTTTCTGTTTCTGCTGAAAACCTCGGAAGCCACTTCTTATCTTTCTGATGACCCCAGTGTGTGCATAAACTGTCACATCATGACACCGCAGTTCTCAACCTGGGCACACAGTGCCCACAGAAGTATTACTGACTGCAATGCATGTCACGTCCCTCATGATAATATTGTCAGCAAGTACCTTTTCAAGGCAAATGACGGTCTGAGACATGCGGCCATCTTTACCCTGCGTAATGAGCCGCAATCAATACATATCAGGGATGCAGGCCGCAAAACAGTTCATAAGAACTGTCTCCGTTGCCATTCTTCCCTCTTCAGTGACGGACCGGGACGGCCGGAATCAGCGATGGCAGAAGGGAGAGAAAGAGAATGTCTTTATTGTCATCGCAACACGCCTCATGACCGTGTTAACAGTATCTCTTCCACCCCCGGGGCCATCACTCCCGGGCCTAAAGAAAATCTTTGACCAATCCTCAAAAGAAAATACCATGAAAACCATCAGGGAAACAGTTTCTGAAAAGCCGTGGTTCGGCTGGCTGCTCTTCGTTGTCACCGTAGCTGTTGTATTCATTCTGGGGCTGGTGGCCTCATCTATAGTTGAAAGGCGAAGTGAAGCCCGCTATGCATACAGGCCACCTACAGGTGTGAAACAGTTCGAGTCAGACAACAGTGTATGGGGACAATTCTATCCGCGTGAGTACCAAACCTTTCTGAAAACTGCCGACACATCTTTCCAGAGCCGTCATGCAGGCAATAAACCCATTGATATCCTGAAAACCGATCCTGAAATGGTTATTCTCTGGGCAGGATACTCATTTTCAAAAGATTACTGGCAGGCCAGGGGCCATTTCTGGGCTGTGGAGGATATCAGAAACACGCTCCGAACAGGAAGCCCCATGACTCCTGATGCCGGGCCCCAGCCGGGAACATGCTGGACATGCAAAAGCCCTGATGTACCCCGCATGATGAATATAACAGGGCCTGAGAGCTTCTATAAATCAACATGGGCTGCATTGGGCGCGGAGATAATAAATCCTATCGGATGTGCCGACTGTCACGACCCTGAAACCATGGTGCTAACAATAACCAGGCCTGCCCTGAAAGAGGCATTTGAACGCCAGGGGAAGCAGATATCAGATGCCAGCCATCAGGAGATGAGAAGCCTTGTATGCGCCCAGTGCCATGTTGAATACTACTTTAAGGGAGAAGGCAAATATCTTACATTCCCCTGGGATAACGGAATGACTGTTGATGACATAGAGCGTTACTATGACAGTTACGGGTTCTCCGACTGGATACATGCTATCAGCAAGACACCAATGATCAAAGCACAGCATCCTGATTATGAATTGTTTAAACTTGGAATTCATAGCCAGAGAGGTGCTGCATGTGCCGACTGTCACATGCCTTATATCAGCGAAGGTGGCGTAAAATTCACAAACCATCATGTCCAGAGTCCTCTTAACAGCATTGCCACTACCTGTGCTGTATGTCACAGGGAGAGTGAGGAGGATCTGCGCAACAATGTATATGAGCGCCGGGATAAGATAGCCGGACTGCGTAACCAGCTTGAGATGATCCTGGTCACTGCCCATTATGAAGCAAAAGCAGCCTGGGATGCCGGAGCTACTGAAGAGATGATGAAGCCTGCCCTGTCACTCATAAGACAGGCTCAATGGAGGTGGGACTTCACCACTGCAAGTCACGGTGCTTCATTTCATGCTCCGCTGGAAGTTGCCTCAATCCTTGGCAACGGAATAATAAAAGCCCTCGATGCCCGCATAGAACTTACCGGCACACTGATGGCTCTCGGCGCTGAAAAGGTTACAATTCCAGATATTTCAAGCAAATCGGCAGCCCAAAGAACCATAGGTCTTGATATGGAAAAGCTGATCCGCGAGAAGGAGGAATTCAAAAAAGTCATCCTTCCCTTATGGGATAAGACTGTTGAATAAGGAGATACATTATTTCATATTGATACCGAGACTACCAGATGAAGCATTACAGTGTACTGGTTGCTGCGGTTTTCACGGCAGCCACCCTGAGATCCTCTGTATTGCCGGAGGCGGCGGAGCATTACGTCTACCGCCTTGCGAATGTCCTGCGGCCATAATCCTGTCCGGTAGTGGGAGACTGAGCCTTCTACTGTCAGAGGCTTTGAGATAATGGAGCAGTGAACTAAATTTCTTACCGGAGCCCTGTGATCCAGGAAAGAAGCACATAGATTCCGGCTGCGAGAAGCATTGAGATAGGTATTGTCACAATCCATGCATATAGCAGGTTAATTGTCACCCCCCATCTGACGGCGGTAATTCTTTTTGTGAGGCCCACACCCATAATAGCTCCCGTAATGGTATGGGTTGTGCTGACAGGTATTCCGAAAGCCTCTGTGCCGAAGAGAAGTATCGCTCCTGCCCCTTCTGCAGCCACT
>JAQBHM010000086.1:0-2871 GCA_032127795.1 Bacteroidales bacterium
ATGTTTACTCGCAAATAGACATGCCGGGCGATGACTTTGCCAACCTCGCTGAGAAGCTCCTGGGCTCTCCTGAAAACGGACAAGGATAATGACGGCCTATCACCTCCCCGCCTTGCTCGAAGAGAGCATAGCAGGGCTTAACCTCAGGCCCGATGGGGTTTATGTCGACGTTACATACGGCGGTGGCGGACACTCACGCGCTATCCTGTCACATCTTACAACAGGCAGGGTGATAGCCTTTGACCAGGACCTGGATTCAGCAGCGAACATCATCAGTGACGAGCGACTGACATTCCTGAACCAGAATTTCAGGTACCTCAGGAACAACCTGCGCTACCTCGGCTACAAGCAGATAGACGGCCTCCTGGCTGACCTGGGTGTCTCATTCCATCAGTTTGACGAACAGGACCGCGGCTTCTCATTCCGCAGTGATGCTCATCTTGATATGCGCATGAACCGCAGCGCAGGCCTCAAAGCCTCTGACATACTGCGTACATATGACGAAGAGAAGCTGGCAGGAGTCTTCTACCACTACGGCGAACTTGAAAATTCAAGACGCATAGCTAAGGCTGTTGTTGCCGCAAGGTCAGTGAAGCCCGTGGTTACGGTGAAAGACCTCACTGATGCAGTGTCTGCCCTGGTACCCTTTAACCAGGAGAATAAGTTCTATGCAAAACTGTTTCAGTCGCTGCGCATAGAGGTAAACCATGAGATGGAGGCTCTTATGGATATGCTCAGCCAGGCATTGCAGGTACTCAGACCCGGAGGCAGACTGGTTGTAATAACATATCACTCACTCGAAGACAGGCTGGTGAAGAACTTCATCCGCAGCGGCAATTTTGAAGGTCAGAGTGAAAAAGATTTTTACGGTAACCTCCTCGTTCCATTCAGGGCCATAAACCGCAAGGTGATAGTGCCCTCGGAAAAGGAGGTGGCAATGAATAACAGGGCACGCAGTGCCAGGATGAGAATAGCAGAAAAGATCTGAAGAACATGGCAGCAGAGGATATCAAGAAAAGGAAAAGCGGAGGCGGCAGTGTATTCAAAGGATTGGTGAGTGGCACCTATATCTCTGAGAAGCTCATTCTCAATAACATGAGGTATGTAGCTCTGCTGGCTCTGCTGGCGGTGATCTTTATCTCGAACAGGTTCCAGGCTGAAAGGGTGGAGCGTGAGATCATCAGACTGGAACAGGAGGTGCGTGACCTCAGGTCAGAATCACTCTCTGCCTCGGCCATGCTTGGCACGGTGAGCCGGCAGAGTGAGGTGATAGACCTCGTTAAAGAACGCGGACTGGGGCTCCAGGAGCTCCGTGAGCCGCCATACAGGATAGTGGTGAATGAGTAAGGTATTAAAACCAAAGGATCAGGTACTGGCACGCAGCGGCATCATCTACGGCATCGTGGTGGTGATGGCTGTCGCCATCTTTTTCCGGATCATTATCCTTCAGTTTGTCCAGTCAGAAAAGTGGGCATCAATGGCTGAAAAAATCGTCTACCGCAAAGAGGTGACAAAAGCCAGTCGCGGTGACATACTCTCTGATGACGGACGAATACTCGCCAGCTCCATACCGTATTATACCGTTTACATGGATACCCGCAGCTCGGGGATGGCTGATACAACGTGGTCCAGGGGATTAAGCGGACTAAGCAGGGGGTTGTCAAAATATGTGGGTGTCAACTCTCCGGAGGGATGGAAGGCCAGCCTGACCAGTGCACGGAAGAGGGGCGACAGGTACTTTCTCATTAAAAGACATGTCAGTTATGAGACCCTCAAACATCTGAAGGAGTTACCTGTCTTCCGATACGGCAAGTTCAGGGGCGGACTGCTGTACCAGCCTGAGAACAACCGTATCATGCCCAACGGGCTTCTGGCACGAAGGACCATCGGATATATCACTGAAGACAGCACTGCGAACATAGTAGGCCTTGAGGGTTATTTCAACAGCGTCCTTTCAGGCAAGGACGGATTTACAGTCCAGCAGCGGCTGACAGGGGGCGCATGGATAGATGTCGATAATATTGACAATATAAGGACTCGTGAAGGTGATGACATAGTCACAACCATCGATCTTGACCTTCAGGATGTGGCTGAAAATGCTCTGTACAGTCAGCTGTCAAGGTATGGCGCCCATCACGGATGCGTGGTGGTGATGGAGGTCAGGACTGGAGACATAAAGGCCATCGCCAACCTGGAGAAAGGCGCTGACGGTGCCTATCATGAGACCTACAACTATGCAATAGGTGAAAGCACAGAGCCCGGTTCTACCTTCAAACTGATGTCAATCATGGCAGCACTCGAAGACGGTGTGGTCGACCTTGATGATCTTGTGCAAACTGGCAACGGCACCGTGAAATATTATGACAAGGTGATACGTGACCATGATGAGAAGGGACTGGGAACCATAACCGTACAGGAGGTGTTCGAAAAATCGTCTAATGTGGGAACGGCGAAGATCATCTATGATCACTACAAGGATAACCCCCGTAATTATGTTGACAGGCTATACTCAATGAAGCTCAACAGGACCCTCGACCTCCAGATAAAAGGTGAGGGGCAGCCTCTGATAAGATATCCCGGAGACAAGCTCTGGTCAGGCATATCCCTGCCAATGATGTCATACGGCTACGAGGTTCATCTGACTCCACTGCAGATACTGACATTCTATAACGCCGTGGCCAATGACGGCAAGATGATGAAACCACGCTTTGTCACCGAGATACGTGACGGCAGATGGACTGTCAAAACATATGACACCGAGGTGATCACCAATGCTGTATGCTCTCGCTCAACGATCCGCATAGCACAGACACTGCTCGAGGGGGTGGTGGAGAGAGGCACTGCCATGAACCTTAAGAACAGTAACTACAA
>JAQBHM010000087.1:0-3209 GCA_032127795.1 Bacteroidales bacterium
CAATTGATTTTTCGATGGCCTTTTTGATTTTCATGTGTCAAATTAGAGCCAGTTTGGTTTTTAGAGGTTAATTGTGCCGGGGTATTATCCCCGGCATTTTTTTTACCAGTTTCGTGGCTCTTGATTATCTTTGAAGTATAATGATTTGCCCATGCTCCCTGATGAATTCCTGAAAAGAATAAATACCCAGGCTTATCTTGATGCGCCATTATTGAAGGAAGCTCTTCAGCATCCGGCGGCAGTATCGGTAAGGATAAACCCGGACAAATGGTCTGCAGAGGGCATCATGTATGAAAGAGTACCGTGGGAGGCAGAGGGTTTTTATCTTCCCTCCAGGCCTATGTTCACTCTTGATCCGCTGTTTCATGCCGGTGTCTATTATCCGCAGGAAGCTTCAGGAATGTTCGCCGGTGAGCTTTTCCGACAGGTCACTGCCGGCATGAAAGACCTCCGTGTTCTGGATCTCTGCGGAGCTCCCGGCGGCAAGAGCACACATTTATCATCAATCGTGGGCGATAACGGATTCCTTGTCGCCAACGAGGTGATCCGTTCCCGCGCTTCTGTTCTGGCAGAGACAGTCACCAAGTGGGGGACAGGGAACACCATGGTGACACAGAATGATCCCTCTGCATTCGCACAGCTTGATGGTTTCTTTGACCTTATCACCGTTGATGCTCCCTGCTCTGGTGAGGGTATGTTTCATGATGCTGTGGCTGTGAATGAATGGTCAGCAGACAATGCCCGTCTGTGCAGCGACCGGCAGCGGAGGATACTTATGGATGTATGGCCTTCCCTGAAACCCGGCGGTATCCTGATCTATTCAACATGTACATTTAATCCGTCAGAGAATGAGGAGAACATTCACTGGCTCCAGGAAAACACAGGTGCAGAACCGATAAAAGCTGACATAAGTGCCTTCGAAGGTATAACAGCCATAGAATATCAGGGTATCACCGGGTACGGATTCCATCCGGGAAGGATAAAGGGCGACGGGTTTTTTATAGCAGCCCTCAGAAAGCCTGAGGAAACGAACCGCAGGCAGGTAAGGATGAAGGGAAGCGATCAGGGATTGTCTGCCGGCATCAGGGAGCGGATAATCAAGATGGTAACCATTGATCCTGAAAGGATCATTTTCACCGGCAACCGGATCATCGCACCTGCCTCATCAAAAGATCTGCACAGGTATCTGAGTGACAGGCTTAATGTTATCAAATCGGGAACCATGATTGGCGAGATGAAGAATGATACTTTTATACCGGCACACGACCTGGCAATGAGTGTGAAGCAGAAACCCGGATACTGGCCCCGTTATGATGCCTCCTGGGATGAGGCAATAGCCTTTCTTCGTCTTGATGATCTGAAAATGCCTGATACTCCGGCTGGCAGGGTGCTTGTATGCTACCGCGAAGTGCCACTGGGCTTCGTCAATAACCTGGGAAAAAGAACCAACAACGGATATCCCCAGTCATGGAGGATAAGGATGGATAAAAACGGTTCCTTTGTCCCTGTGATATGACATTTACATCAAACATCGTTTTCGCAATATAGGTTTGTTGTATTATAAAAAAATTAAATCATACATTTAGCCACCACAATTTATGACCTGTGAAATCCACATGGTTTTAAACCACAGACAAGCATGAAGCATTTCTTCCGCAGATGTGGCCTCCATGTGACTGTTAACAATAAATTATTTACACATGAAAACAGACATAGAAATTGCTCAGGGTACGGTAATAAGACCTATTGGAGAGGTTGCGGTGAAACTTGGTCTCACTGATGATGACCTGGAGCTTTACGGAAAATATAAGGCGAAACTTCCGCTTTCTCTCATTGATGACAGGAAGGCCGCAAGGGCAAAGCTGATACTTGTAACAGCGATAACCCCGACGCCGGCAGGGGAGGGTAAGACCACCACCTCCATAGGTCTTGCGCAGGGGATGAACCTGCTCGGAAAGAAAACGACCGTGGTGCTGCGTGAACCATCACTGGGTCCTGTCTTCGGTATCAAAGGAGGGGCTGCCGGCGGCGGGTACTCACAGGTTGTACCCATGGAGGATATCAATCTCCACTTTACTGGTGACCTCTCTGCTGTTGAGAAAGCCCATAACCTGCTTGCTGCAATGATTGACAATAATATCCAGTCTGCCAAAGGCAATCTTGGAATAGATCCCAGGACAATTGCCTGGAAGCGGGTGATGGATATGAATGACCGTGCTCTTCGTGACATCGTAATTGGTCTCGGCGGAACCTCGCAGGGTGTGCCCAGAGAGACAGGCTTTGATATTACGGCTGCCTCCGAGGTGATGGCGATACTGTGTCTTGCCACAGGCATCAGCGATCTCAAAACACGCATGGGAAATATTTTCGTAGGATATACATATGAGGGGAAACCGGTATATGCACGTGACCTGAAAGCCCAGGGAGCCATGGCTGCGTTGCTGAAAGATGCCATCAAACCTAATCTGGTACAGACCCTGGAAGGGACCCCGGCAATTATCCACGGCGGCCCCTTCGCCAATATTGCCCAGGGTACCAATTCGATACTTGCAACACGTATGGGGCTTTCTCTGAGCGACTTTGTTGTGACTGAAGCCGGTTTTGCAAGTGAACTCGGGGCCGAGAAATTCTTTAACATTAAGTCTCAGATAGGAAACCTCAAGACAAATGCGGTGGTGATTGTTGCCACTATACGAGCGTTGAAATATCACGGAGGTGTGAAGATCGCCGACCTTGTCAGGGAGAACCTTGAGGCCCTTAACACAGGTTTTGAGAACCTTGACAAACATATTGAAAACATGCATTACTACGGCTTCAGACCGGTTGTGGCCATCAACAGGTTCAGCTCCGATACAGATGCCGAGATAGCACTTGTAAAAAGCTACTGCGAAGAACACAATGTGAGAGTAGCTGTCAATACCTCCTGGGCTGACGGCGGAGAAGGCGCCAGGGAGCTTGCTGAGGCAGTCATCGAGGCTGCCGATTCGTGCATCGATTGCTTTACGCCGCTGTATGACCTTGCCTGGCCTCTTGAGAAGAAGATTGAAACGATAGCCACGCTGATGTACGGTGCCAAAAACATTGAATATACTCTTGAAGCCAAGGAGCAGATGAAGAAGATCGGGGAGCTTGGTCTCGGTAACCTGGCAGTCTGCATTGCCAAGACACAGAAGTCACTGTCAGATGACCAGGCCAAACGTAACCGGCCA
>JAQBHM010000088.1:0-4714 GCA_032127795.1 Bacteroidales bacterium
TTAATCCCTTTTATTTCAAGGGTCTGATGACGCAGGAGGCGCTGGTAAAGCATTACTTTGATGTTGCCGATGCCTCCCCGGTGCCGGTTATTGTATATAATATGCCACCCAATACAGGCATTGATCTGAGTGCTGCAATGATAACAGAGGTCTCCTCGCATCCCAACATAGCAGGTATGAAGGAGTCAGGGGGAAATGTTGTTAAGATTGGAGAGGTGCTGCGTGATGCAAGGCCCGGGTTCCAGGTTTTGGCAGGCGGTGCAGGCTTCCTTTTGCCGGCACTTTCAATGGGTGCTGTTGGAGGAATCCTTGCTCTGGCCAACATAGCTCCGCTGCAGTGTATTGAGATATACTCTCTGTACCGGTCAGGAGACATGGAGAAGGCGAGGGCGTTACAGCACAAAATGATACCTGTCAATGCAGCCGTGACCTCACGGTGGGGAGTACCTGCCTTAAAAGCAGCCATGGATCATCTCGGGCTTTATGGCGGACCGGCACGAAGACCCCTGCTGCCCGTGAAGGATGATGTCAGGGCACAGCTTCTGAAACTACTCAATGAAAATGACATAAAACCTTTTGGCAGATAGCATAGAAAATCATGAAAGGAAGAAAATTACTGATGATACCCGGCCCTGTTGAGTTTGAACCGGCTGTAATGCAGGCTGTCGGTATGGCTACTACGAGCCATGTGGCACCCGATTTCATAGGATCATTCGGCCATGCCCTCGAAATGATGAGGGAGGTATGGATGGCCCCTGCGGGCCAGCCTTTTATTATTGCCGGTACCGGAACACTGGCCATGGATATGGCAGGGTCAAACCTTATTGAGCCGGGAGACAATGCCCTGGTAGTTTCAACCGGTTATTTCGGCGACAGGTACGCCGAACTCCTTAAAAGATACGGTGCAGGTGTCACTGTTCTGAAGGCTGCCACCGGGGATGTTGTAAAAGTCTCTGAGGTGGAGGCAGAGCTGAAGAAGAAGCAGTATAAGCTCATGACTTTTACGCATGTTGACACCTCCACCGCTGTCAGGGTTGACCCGGAGCCTCTGGGAATCCTGGGTCAAAAATACGGTGTTATGACAGTACTCGACGGCGTATGTTCCGTTGCGGGTGAGGAGATCAGGCAGGATGAATGGAAGATAGATGTTGTTTTCACGGCCTCACAGAAGGCGGTGGGAGTGCCGCCGGGACTGGCACTGATGGTTGTCTCTGAGCGCGCCATGAAGGCATGGCATGAGCGGAAGACGCCGGTGGGCAATTATTACTGCGACTGGCATAACTGGCTGCCGGTTATGAAAGCATATGAGGAGAGGCGTCCTTCATATTTCGGCACTCCGGCGGTGAACCTTGTTGCCGGTCTTGAGGTGAGCCTTGAAATAATCCTCAAAGAGGGGATGGAGGCCCGCTTTGAACGGCACCGGCGTATCGGCAAAGCCTTTCGCACGGCGATGCTTGAGATGGGACTGAAGATGATACCGCTTAGCGATGATGTCAGTGCAAATACACTCTCGGCACCCTACTATCCTGATGGTGTCACGGGAGCCTGCTTTATGAAAGCCATAGCTGCCTCTGATGTTATACTTGCCGGCGGGCTTCTTCCGGAGATTAAGGAGAAGTATTTCCGCGTCGGACATATGGGCTCGGTGACAACGGGAGATATTCTGGCAACTGTATCCGCGATAGAGAATTGCCTTAAGGAGTGCGGGTATAAAAACCTCTGAAAACATTTATTGCTTCATCCTTAATACTAACCGCCATAAATTGAATTAAATTTGTATTGAGTTTTTAGTGTAACAACAATTTATTGCCATGTCACTTGCAGAGAAAATTTCCTTGGATCTTATGGCAGCCATGAAAGCGAAGGATAAGATAGTCCTTGAGGCGCTCAGGGCAGCAAAAACTGCATTTATTCTTGCAAGGAGCGAGCGGGGCGCTGAAGCAATACTCACTTCTGACGAAGAGCTGAAGATCATCCAGAAGCTGGTGAAACAAAGAAAAGAGTCATCTGCCATTTACAGGGAGCAGAACCGTCCTGACCTTTATGAGAAGGAAGATGCTGAAGCAGAAGTACTTGAGCGTTATCTTCCGGCAAAGATGTGCCCGGAGGAACTCACTGATGCTTTAAAGGCCATTATCTCAAAGGCAGGTGCCACATCTCCATCAGATATGGGCAGGGTCATGGGTATTGCCACCAAAGAGCTTGCGGGTAAGGCTGACGGCAGGGAGATATCTGCCCTGGTGAAGCAGCTGCTCGGTTAGCGCTGCATCATTTGAACCGGGGCCCCCTTTTCCGGGTTATATATTACAAAAAGCAGTTTAATGTCTGACAGCGAAAAAAGCAAGACCGGAAACGGTCTGATGGAACTGTTGAAACTGTACAGGTTTCTGAAGCCATACCGGTGGAAATTTGCCCTCGGTATGTTCTTCCTTCTCATATCCACCGGCGCAAGCCTGATGTTTCCCAAACTCCTTGGCGACCTTGTTGATATGGGAAACAAGGGCATGATGAAGGCTGAGATCAGCCGTACCGGACTCCTGCTGATGGTTATCCTTGTCACACAGGCCCTTTTCTCTTACTTCCGGACAAGGCTCTTTGTGCTGGTGACAGAGAAGACTCTTGCTTCCATTCGCCAGCATCTGTATAACCACCTGATAAAGCTGCCCATGTCTTTTTTCTCCGAAAGGAGGGTGGGGGAACTTAACAGCCGCATATCTTCCGATGTAGCACTCCTGCAGGACTCTCTCACC
The DNA here is from genome assembly GCA_032127795.1 of Bacteroidales bacterium. Taxonomy (GTDB): domain Bacteria; phylum Bacteroidota; class Bacteroidia; order Bacteroidales; family VadinHA17; genus SR-FBR-E99. The sequence continues at coordinate 2,751 of JAQBHM010000088.1, forward strand.
GGCACCCTGGCGGACCTTCTTTCTCAGATTCTGGTAATTACAGGGGGCATAACGCTGATGATGATAAGTTCTTTCAAACTGACCCTGTTCATGCTTGCCATTGTTCCGGCCATGGCACTGCTGGCTTTCTTCTCCGGAAGAGCCATAAGAAGATATTCAAGAAAGGCACAGTCATTCGTGGCAGAATCAAATACAATTGTGGAAGAGACATTGCAGGGTATACAGAATGTGAAAGCCTTTACAAATGAACCGTTTGAGATAAACAGGTACCGGCAGAAGACAGAAGATGTAGCCCGGGCAGGTATAAAGGGAGGGAAGTACCAGGCGTCTATCTCTTTCATAGTCCTCGGATTTTTCATTTCAATGGGCGCGGTGATATGGCGTGGTTCCACAATGATTGCCACAGGTCAGATGGAGGCAGGACAGTTGTTTTCGTTCGTTATATATTCAGGCTTCATTGGGGGAAATATTGCGGGGATGGCCGGTGTGTACACCAGGTTGCAGAGAACAATAGGAGCTGCGGAAAACCTGTTGCTTCTTCTTGAAGAGCCCACGGAAGAGATTGATGAAAAATACCTTCCTGATCCCTCACAGACGCTTTATGGTCACATTGCCTTTGACCATGTTGAGTTCAGATATCCTTCACGTGAAGATGTGTCCGTACTGAAAGATGTAAGTTTCAGTATTGATCCCGGGCAACAGGTTGCTCTTGTCGGACCCAGCGGAGCGGGAAAATCAACCATAACCTCACTGTTGCTGAAGTTCTACGAGCCTTCCGGGGGCAGGATTCTTTTCGACGGCCGTGACAGCCGCGACTTTCCCGTCACTGCCCTCCGGTCCCAGATGGCCATCGTCATGCAGGATGTATTCCTGTTTGGGGGTACCATACGCGAGAACATCTCATACGGCAAACCCGGAGCCAGTGATGAAGAAATCTCCGAGGCTGCAATCCAGGCCAATGCATGGGATTTCATCGGCTCCTTTCCTGAGAAACTGGATACGGTTGTTGGTGAGCGCGGGATGCAGCTTTCAGGCGGGCAGCGTCAACGTATTGCAATTGCCCGCGCTGTTCTGAAGGACCCTAAAATACTGATCCTTGATGAAGCCACTTCATCACTTGACTCTGAATCTGAAAGACTTGTTCAGGAAGCACTTGAGAAGCTCATGCAGGGACGTACCTCACTGGTGATTGCACATCGCCTTGCCACCGTTCGCAAAGCCGACAGGATAATAGTCCTGAATGAGGCAACAATAGTGGAGCAGGGCACCCATGATGAACTTCTTTCAAATGGGAACGGTTTGTATAAAACCCTGACAGCACTTCAGTTCACTACATGACACCATCAGCAAAAAGGAAGCCCGCTGAAGCTAAACCCTTAACTTGCTTCAACGGGCAAAATCGGGATAATTATCCCCTACCCAACCTTTCTCATTATCCCTATCCTGTATTCATATTCAAAACTGAGTAACAGCTTGCCTGCGACAGACAAACCTTTACAATATTATGCCGGCTGGTAATTGCCCAGACCCACTGCCTCCTCGAATGCCCTGACGAATCTCATTAAGAAAGCTGAATAATCCTCCCCGGCAAAATAAGTAGTTACCTCGGTCGTCGAGGAGGGAATATCTTCAAAAGCATTTAAGTTGTCGGGACTGGTTGTTTCGGAATCTGTAAGATCTATTCGGTCACCGTTGATCCGGTTATAAAAATGCCATCCTTTTTTCTTATGTGTCTTTAGAATTTCAGCTCCGAAGAGGTCATGAATAAGAGTTGAAATTACAGTATCCGGACTCTCAGACAATGGCCCGGATATCAATCCCGGTATCTTTTCTGAAGTCCTGGTACGTCTGAGTGCCTCCTGCACAAGCCTCCTGTCAAACCAACCGGTTTCCATGTCTGTTTTATTGCTCATTATTCTTCCTTTCTCCTGCGGGCACAAGGTTATTTTATGAGAACCTTCAAT
>JAQBHM010000089.1:0-2897 GCA_032127795.1 Bacteroidales bacterium
ATTGAGATCAGACTGGCTTATCTGTTTCTTGAGGTCATAGACCAGCCTTCCGTATTCATTACCGGTAAACTGCTTAACCATTAATGCTTCATATGTCCAGCGCGTTGGCATCAGTTCAGCAAATAAAGGCACCTTGTCAAAACTGCCTATATTCCTGTTGAGCTTGTCAAAAGGAAACATTGCTCCGCTAAGAACCATCATCGGGATCATCAGCAGGGGAATAACAATATAGATTGTTATGGGAGAGTTGAAGGCAGAAGATATATTCAGGCCTATCATATTGGCGCATAATGATGTGGCGAAGAGGGCAAGCCAGTACTCAAAAAAAAGATCCCTGATCTCGAGTATGGAGTTTGCAACAACCAGGAATAGAAGTGTCTGTATGGCGGAGATCATCACCAGTACTGCAATTTTGGCGATCAGGTAGCCGCTTCGGCTGAGATGCATAAAATGCTCTCGTTTAAGCATTTTTCTGTCCTTGAATATTTCCTGGGCACTTATGGTAAGACCAAGGAAAAGGGCCACGATGACTGACATGAAAATATAGACAGGTATATTCTCATTTTCCCTGAAGATGTAATTATCTGATGAAGGATCAGCAATAAACTTTATTGTGTATGAAAGTATGAGACCCAGAAGAGGGCCCACAAGGAGCGCTAAAAGCAAATATTGACGGTTTGCCAGCTTGCTTGTGAGATCTCGTGAAAGGAAGATGGACATCTGTCTCAGCCAACCCGGCCTTTGAAGATTTGAGTGTGCCGTGGCTGTTTCTTCCTCAGGGGGCTCCGGAGGATGTTTTTTCCTGAATGCCTCTGCCCATTCCAGGGATGACACTTTTCTCTTGTCAGTGTAATGTCCGAATTCGTCAATCACCCTTGACTCAAGAATATTGAAAAGTGTTTCTGCATCCACAGTACCGCATGTTGGACATTCACCCTGATCCCTGTTAATGTGGGCATCAAGTGTCTTGAAATGCACAATAGCGTCGATTGGGTTACCAATAAATACCATCTGCCCGCCATTGTCAAGGATAAGCACCTTTTCAAACCCTTTGAAGATCGTTGATGAGGGCTGATGCACAACCGTAATAACCAGTTTTCCTTTCCTTGTAAGCTCATGTATCAGATCCATGACATTCTCCGAGTCAAGCGAAGAAAGACCTGTAGTGGGTTCGTCAAGGAACAGTATGGAGGGCTCCCTGATAAGTTCAAGAGCTATGTTTAGCCTTTTTCGCTGACCACCGCTGATAACCTTATTAAGGGGAGACCCAACCTGAAGGTCCCTCTTCTCATAAAGGCCAAGGGTATGTAGCATCCGGTCTACAATAGACATTAATTCTTCCCTGCTTTTCCCGGCAAAACAGAGAGAGGCAGCATATGTGAGGTTTTGGGATACTGTAAGATCCTCAACAAGAAGGTCATCCTGAGAAACAAATCCGATTACTCCGTCAAGGGATTTCCCGGCAGTGAAAATTGACTTCCCGTTGATCCTTACATCTCCTGAAAATGGCTTTGTCAATCCGCTGAGCAGGTTGAGCAGGGTGGTCTTGCCTGAACCGCTGGCCCCCATAATTCCAATCAGTTGTCTTTCACTGGCTGAGAAGCTGACATTGGTTATGGCAGGCGATCCGTCGGGGAAAAGATATGTCAGCCCCTCTGCCACGAAGGTGATCCGGTGAACACCGGTATCGGATGAAAAGCGTGATTCTACATAGCCAAAGTAGATGGGAGGTAAGGGTGGTATCATTACCGAATTGCCCTGCGCGAAGGTGTAAATTTTGCGACTGACAATCGGAAGGCCATTCATAATCGGAGTGCCATCACTGAAACACCTGAGAAAATAAAGATTGACACTGGCAACTTTAAGAAAAACAATGAATGAATCTTCCGTATTTACTTCATCCAAATCTCCCATTCTGTCAATAACAAGCATTGACGGATCAACAAATTCCTCCTTATCAACATTTCTTATGAAAGCCCAGATTGAATGGAACTCCTCTGGAGATACTTTAAACACCTCAGCGATTGTATTCACAATGTTCATTCGCTGTGGTGTATACTGCTTATCCGAATCAATAAGTTCAAAAGCCCTGACAAGAGCAATAACGCGTTGTGCCTGGGTAAGCGTCTTATTGATGGTTTGGCAAATGTTGAAGATCTTCAGGGAATCTTTTACAGAGGGTTTCTCATCAGCCGACTGGAGCCCCTTTTCCTGTACGGGACCGGCAATGTCAAGAAAGAGCCTCATATACTCATCGGCACTCTCGTAGGGTAAATGTTTTTTCAGAAAAGCAGAGACAAAGTCCTCCTCACTCTGCAGCATCCCTCCGTCCTGCTTAACAATCAGGGCGAACATTTCCATAAGTGCCCGCAGGATCTCCTCGCTCATGTCCGGGTGCTATCTAAGATTATCAGGTTAAGGTACTAAGATAATGAATAATGTCAGAAAAATGAACGCTTATACCCGGGATGATCAGTTTGATTGAATTACCTCTTGGAGTTCTGCGGGAAACTATTAAATTTATGTATGTAGATGTTAAAACATGCTTGAAGAATACCTTAATACGGCCGCCGGGCGCAACTGAGCCGTCAGACTCCCGCAATCCTTCTCTTATACTCTGCCAGGGCCTCTTCGAGCCTCACTTTGGCAGTAGTATCACCCGGTACATTATGAGAAGGATGAATGTACAGTTTCACACCCCTGTCAGCAAGAATCTCAGCCACTGTGGTGATGGTCATCCAGACACACGTGATGAAGGCCATTGTTGAAATGGGACCTATCTTATCCTGGTGGTCTTTCAGCGTCACTGAAGCATCACCGATAGGGGTGCAGGTGTCAACAACAATGTCAGCCAGGTCAAAGATCGTCTTTCCGCTTGAATGCCTCGTTTGCTTGCC
>JAQBHM010000090.1:0-12544 GCA_032127795.1 Bacteroidales bacterium
GGCAATACTGAAAAGAGTGTGATTGCTGATGATGCATATATTGTCAATTCAATTTACAATCCAGACGATGAGATCGTGAAGGATTATCCGAAGGGATTGATGAAGTCATACAAGTCACTGCTCATGGTAAGTGATATCTCGATAATAACTGATTATCTGCAAACACTTAATGAAGAGACCAGGTAACAGAAAGGTTATTAAACATGTGGCAGAGCTGATGAAATGGAAGCTCTCCGCTGCTGTTACATTCTCATCGGTGACAGGGTACTTTCTTTGTCACGGCAGCTCCCCGGGAGAGTTATCAACCGTTGTTGCCGGCGTCTTCCTGCTCGCTTCAGGGGCTGCCGCCATGAACCAGTACACCGAAATAAAAAGTGATGCCCTCATGGAAAGGACCATGGGCAGGCCTTTGCCTACGGGGAAAATGGAGCCTCGTAAAGGACTGATGATCGCATCCATACTGATTCTGACAGGAAGTATTGTTCTTTCGCTGAACGGAGTATTGCCATTGTTACTGGGCCTGCTGAATGTGGTCCTGTATAACGTTATCTATACAGGCCTGAAGAAGAAAACAACACTGGCTATCATTCCCGGAGCGCTTGTGGGGGCTATACCGCCTCTGATAGGTTATGCTTCTGCAGGTGGTATCATAACCGATCCGGGGATATTGCTTTTTGCCCTTTTTATGTTCCTCTGGCAGCTCCCTCACTTCTGGCTGTTGCTGATAAGATACGGAAAGGAGTATGAGAAGGCCGGGATAAAAACCATATATAATTCCCTAAACGGAAAGCAGATAAGCAGGCTTGTGTTTTTCTGGATAGCAGGCTCTTCACTCCTTTTATGGATTCTCAACGGAATTCTTCTGCCTTTTAAATTACCGGCCACACTTACTATGATGGGTTTGAACATTGCCTTTATAGTACTTTTTTTCAGGGTTATATATTCCCCGGTGAAAGAAAAATGGTCAAATAATCCTTTCATACTTATAAACACCTTTTCACTACTGATAATGATAATTCTAATTTTCGCATCATGACTTTAAAGACACTACTCGCAGCATCCATCATTTTTCTTTTTCCGTTGAACTCTCTCTTTTCTCAGGGTGATCCGGGTATTCCGGTTACCACCGGACCTGAAACAGGCAGCCTGGTGATAGTGGGGGGAGGAAGGCTGTCAGACAATATTATAGACCGTTTCATTGAGCTTGCAGGAGGGATTGACGCACATTTTGTTGTGATACCTACAGCTGCAGGTGCAGAGAGCTATACAGAAAAAGACGGTGATATCCTTACGCGGAGAGGCGCAGGAAATGTAACTGTAATGCACACAAATAACAGGGACACAGCCAACAGCACATACTTTAACAAGCCACTGGCAGAAGCGACGGGAATATGGTTCGGCGGAGGGAGGCAATGGCACCTGGTTGACTCTTACAAGGGGACCCTGGCGGAGAAAATGTTCAGGGATGTTCTTGGCCGCGGAGGTGTCATTGGTGGTTCATCTGCCGGCGCAACCATACAGGGTTCTTTCCTTACCAGGGGAGACACCAAAAACAATCAGATAATGCTGGGCGATCATCAGGAAGGTTTCGGGTACGTAAGCAATATAGCCATAGACCAGCATGTACTTGCAAGGAACAGGCAGTTCGACATGTACGGGATACTGAAGGAAAGGCCTGAATTACTGGGAATAGGTATTGATGAAAACACGGCTGTGGTAGTGCAGAGAGACACAATGGAGGTGATTGGAGCAAGTTATGTTCTGGTTTATGACGGTTCATTCTGGTCACGTGAAGGAAGTGATCAGAAAATCCTCCCGGCAAGTGACTTTCTCTTTTTCATGCTTAAATCCGGAGACAGGTATGACCTCAGAAAACGAAAAATGATAGAGCGCAATTAGCCGTCACTACTCCCAAAAAGAAAAACCACAGTCGGTAAGACTGTGGTTTTTCTTTTTATGCATTGTTAACCCTGCTGGGATCAGGGATGAGAAAAATAGGGCTGGTAATAGATGCTCAGTGCGATATAATCAACTATGTGCTTTGCAAAGTACATGCTGTGCATCGAGTCTACCAATGTCTTCAATATCTCTCGGGCCGGGCCTATCAGTTCACTCAGCCTTGCTGTGGTTCCATCGTCAAAGGTGAGCAAAATATCTCTTCTGTGGCAGATAGAACCGTCGGTACCGTCACTGTCGGTAATCTTTACAGCAGCAGTATTCTGAAGCACTCCGTCAAGAAAAACCTGTATGGAGTCAACGTCTGTGCTTCTCACTATGTCAATATCTCCGATGGTGACTGTATATTTTTTTTCAACCCTGTGAAAATCTTTCCAGATAAATTCAGAAGTCTCCCTCAGGAGTATCTTGCCACCTTCGAGAAGTGCAAAAGTGGTTATGGAGGTATCACCTTTTATGCGGGACACAAGGATAGAATAATCATCAGTAAATGCAAACTGGGTTATATATGACTGGTCAGCAAATGAGGCGCCGGCAGCTGAGACATCCAGCCTTCCAATATCCTCATAATTAAGAGTAAAGCCTGCTGAAAGCCTGTAATCATATAGATTCCAGAAAGAGTAATAAAAATGGTAATCCGAAGCTGTTATTGTAAAATCATTTACCGGAACAGTGTCAGGCGGTACTGGATTGAACAGGTATTTCGGTCTAAAAACCATCCTTTTGGGAAGATTGACTACCATTTTGTCACTCTCACCACTCTTTGCAAATGACCAGAAGGGCTTTCCGTAATGTCTGCAAAAAAATGTATCCGGCTTAAAGTCGTATATACCTGCAATAAGATCAAGGGTAATGCTGTCACGGAAATCTGTTTCCGATTTCGTCATGTTGCCTGAGAGTGTCATCAAATCATAACCACTTGTCCTGGATATAAACGAAATGGCAGAATTGATTTTTGTGGCTCCGTCCTCAAGAGAGTTCTTAAGTGACGGCTCTTCAACGGTCCTGGTACAATTCCATGATACCAGTCCGGCAAGACCGAAAACAACGATCAGACCCTTTCTCATAATTTTCATCTTTGGATACATATTTTAAACGTTTAAACCGTCAATTTGTTACACATATGACAGTTACGGCACTCCGGGAAAGACAAAATTATCAGTCATTAATGAAGTTTTGATGAAGAGTCGTAAAGTCCCGTATGATGGGTTTCTGAGGCGTAAAAAATCATATATTGGAGATGATTCTGAGATGAATGAAAAGATTCTATTACTTTAGTCACTGTTTAATACTAAAATCGGGAACCATGAAGAGACTTCTTTCAATTTCTCTGTTGCTGCTGTTTTTCATTTCATCCTATTCGCAGCCTCTTACCTCATCTCAGATAGACAAGATTGCCGGACAGGCGATGAAAGTCTTTGATGTGCCGGGAATAGCTATAGCTGTTGTCAAGGATGGCAAAGTCATCCATTCAAAGGGTTACGGACTGAGGTCGGTAAATTCAATGCAGAAGGTTGATGAGAACACTCTTTTTGCCATAGCATCAAATACAAAGGCATTCACTGCCGCTGCCCTCGGGATACTTGTTGATGAGGGAAAGCTGAAGTGGGAAGACAAGGTTATTGATTACATCCCTGAGTTCAGGCTATACAGCTCCTATGTTACAGAAGATTTTAACATCAAAGACCTCCTGACCCACAGAAGCGGTATGGGTCTTGGTGCGGGAGACCTCATGATATGGCCCGGATCGCCTGAGTTCACCAAGGAGGATGTAATTCATAATCTTCGTTACCTCAGGCAGACATCTTCATTCCGCACCAAATATGATTATGACAATCTCCTCTACATCGTTGCCGGAGAGGTGGTGGCCAGGGTATCCGGGAAAAGCTGGGAGGAATTTGTTGAGGAGAGGATCATGGAGCCGCTGGGTATGACTGTGACTGCAGCATCAATAAACAGGCTGAAGGATAGGTCGAACATCATTGACGCCCATGTGCCGGTAAACGGCAGGCTGGAAGTTGTGGCAAAACATGAGGGTGATCTTCACAATCCCGTTGGAGGTATAATGAGCAGCGTAGCTGACATGAGCAAGTGGGTAATTATGCAGATGAATAACGGCAGGTACGGTGAAAACCTTGAGAAACAGATATTTTCAGCAAAGGTTCATGAAGAGATGTGGACACCCCAGACCATAATACCGGTAAGGGGTAAGACCAACTATAACAGCCACTTCTCGGCTTATGGCCTGGGATTGCGATTAAGTGACGAAAACGGTTACAAGGTGGTGGGTCATACAGGCAGCCTGCAGGGTATAGTTACGCAGGTCACCATGGTGCCGGAGATGAAACTGGGGATCATAGTATTCACCAACCAGCAGGCTGATGCAGCTTTCAGTGCCATCACCAACAGCATCAAAGACGGTTACTATGGCATTACCGGGGCTGACCGGATCAGTCAGTACAAAGACCTTGTAACCAGGAACCAGGAAAATGCAAAGTCAATCACCGATGCTGTCTGGAGGAGTATCGATGAACAGCAAAAGGATAACAGGGCGGTCATTGATAGCGGTCCCTATACCGGAACCTACTCTGACATCTGGTTCGGAGATGTTACAGTCTCAATGAAGGATGGGAAGCTACGTTTTAATGCGGTAAAATCACCCAAACTATCCGGAGAGATGATCTTTTACAAGGGTAATACGTTTATAGTAAAATGGGATGACAGGACTCTTGATGCAGATGCTTTTGCAGTCTTCTCCCTTGACAGGGAGGGCATACCCTCAGCAATAACCATGGAGGCAATTTCACCACTGACAGATTTCAGCTTTGACTTTCAGGATCTTGACTTCCACAGAAAAAGTGGCGCCAATTGAATAAAACCGGTACAGGTCTATAACCGATGAACAAGGAATGGAGAGAAACAGGTCAGATCATTCTTCCTCTTGAAAAACCTGATATTCAGGATGGCGGATATGACATTTATCCGTCTCACAATTTGAGTGATAATCGGATTTTCGCCGGATTTGACTCTCTGGCCGACCGTATAAAATATTCCAGGACCGTAATAATTGACGGATTTGCGGGGGTCTTTTATAACAGTTTCAGAGAGAAGCTTGCCGAAAGTTTATCCAATGCCGGGTTGAAAGTATGCTGGGTTGAAACGAAAGATTTTATTAAGTCTGAGAGCGAGATAAAGTTATTGACTGCTCCCTTTTCCGGTGGCGATGATCCGCTCTTCGGGAAAAGGTGCACGCTGGGACTTGAGGAATTCTTCAATATGACCGGGCTTCGTGCGGTAAGTCCGGATCCGGATGCAGATATTAGTATTATTATCGGTACCGGGGCCTCGCTCTCCGGATGGGAAGGCCTGTTGATATATATCGATCTGCCGAAGAATGAGCTGCAGTTCCGTGGCCGCGCCGGATCAGTGACGAACCTCGGTTTCTCCGCCTCTTCCTATGCTGCGGTAATGTACAAGAGATTTTATTTTATTGACTGGCCGGTCCTGAACAGTCATAAAAAGAGTCTCCTTAAGTTAACTGACATCTTCATTGATGGTCAACGTTGTGATGAGCCTGTATGGATGGAAGGCGAAGTTCTCAGGAATGCCCTTTCTGCAATGAGCTGCAGCCTTTTCAGGGTCAGGCCCTGGTTTGAACCGGGGCCCTGGGGTGGCACATGGATCAGGGAGCATATCAGGGGGCTTAACAGGGATGTGCCTAACTACGCATGGTCATTCGAGTTGATCACCCCTGAAAACGGATTGCTTTTTGAGAGCAGCGGCATTATCCTTGAAGCCTCATTTGACAGCCTCATGTTCCTCGAAGCTGAAGCGGTTCTTGGTGACTCCTTTGAACGTTTTGGCACTGAATTTCCGATCAGGTTTGACTTCCTTGACACTTTTGACGGTGGAAATCTGTCACTGCAATGTCATCCGCGACCTGAATACACCAGGGATCATTTCGGGGAGAATTTCACACAGGAAGAGACTTACTATATACTTGACACAAAAGATAATGCGTCAGTATACCTTGGCTTCCATGAAGATGTTGACCCGGAAGATTTCAGCGATGAGCTCAGGGCAAGCTGGAAGCAGTAGAAGCCTTTCAATACTGATAAGTATGTTCAGAAGCTGTCTGCAAAAAAGCATGATCTGTTTCTGATTCCTTACGGCACCGTTCATGGCTCGGGAAAAAACAATCTTGTGCTGGAGATAAGCTCAACACCTTATATCTTTACTTTCAAAATGTATGACTGGCTACGTCCTGATCTTAGCGGCAAACCACGCATGCTGAACATTGAACGGGCAATGGACAATCTGTTTTTTGAGCGTAAGGGCAGCAAGGTTACTGACAGTCTGATATCAAAGCCTGCATTGCTGAATAGCGGTACAGACTGGCAGCAGTGGCATCTGCCTACGCATAAGACACACCTTTATGATGTTCACCGGTACCATTTTTCAACATCATTAGAAATAATAACTGATAATAAGTGCCTTGTGATGAACCTGGTACAAGGCCGGAGCATCACGGTGGAGACTGAGAACGGGGTAAGGCAGCGGTTCAGCTATGCTGAGACATTTGTGATACCTGCTGCTGCATGCAGTATAAGGATTTTCAATCATTCAGGGAGTGAGGCCATGATTGTAACGGCCTTTGTAAAATAAAACGAAAGATTATGAAACGTGCTCTTCTGTTCATAACAGTGTTGTTTACTGCCACGGTCATTAACCTTCAGGGCCAGGCGTTCTTTACTGCTGATGATCATCTGGTTAATGGCTATGCGAAGAAGGCTTCCGGACTTGATTTTGAGTACCATTCGTGCATCCCCGGTCTCCGCGGGAGCATCCTGATCAGGGCTACAAACGGGATGGATTTTATGGAGTGGGAGACTGAGGCGGTCCCCGCAAAGGTAGAGGAGAAGTATGCTACTTTTATCTGGATAGCAGCCCTCGGTTCAGGACCGGGAAATGCCCGCATGGACCTGGCAGTGAATGACAGGCAAACGGTTTCATTCAATACAGATTCAAGGCCTGAATGGGATATAGCAGGTGCATCAGGTTCATCGCTCAGCTTCCGTTCAATAATGACCGATCAGCATGGTGACCGTCACGGATACATGATACTCCGTATTCCGGCAGGTACGGTTGCGGGCGGGAAGCCCCTAAGAATAAAGGTAACAGGCAGTGATGCCAACCTGAGTTCCTGGTACATGACCTTCAAAAAGCCTGTAAGGACCGGTGTCACACTCAATGCTTTTCCTGCCATCCTGAAGAACAACGGATCACCTCTGCAGCTTGTTGAAGCCGCTGTTTTTTATTTCGGGGCAACCACCGAAGCACAGGTATATGCCAATGGCAGGCTGCTGAAGACAACCCCTCTCAATTTCGGTTACAATGCCGTAAATCTTGGTCTTCCGGCAGTGGACAAGCCTTCAAAAGTAAGGCTGAAGGTCATTGCAGGCGACTTCACCATGACCAATACCGTGATCCTGGAACCTGTGAAAAAATGGAAGATCAGCTTTATTCAGCATGCCCATACTGATATCGGTTACACCCGTTCACAGACTGAGATACTGGCTGAACATCTTCGTTACATTGACTATGCACTTGATTACTGTGATGCCACCGATGATTATCCTGACAATGCAAAATTCAGGTGGACCTGCGAGGCCTCCTGGCCTGTTGATGAGTACCTGAAGTGCAGGCCGGCAGGGCAGGTTGAGAGATTGATAAGGCGCATCAGTGAAGGGCGGATAGAGGTCACAGGCATGTACTTTAACTTTGATGAAATTCCTGATGAGCAGATACTGGCCTCTTCCCTGGCGGCTATAGGGAGGATCAAGGCACGAGGTATACCGGTGACACTGGCCATGCAGAATGATGTCAACGGTATTGGATGGTGTCTGAATGATTATTTCAATCAGCTTGGTGTCAGGTATCTCAATATGGGGACTCACGGTCACCGTGCCCTGATATGCTTTGACAAGCCTACGATGTTCTGGTGGGAATCACCGTCGGGAAAGCGGATCCTGACATTCAGGGCGGAGCATTATATGACAGGCAACACAGTGATGGAGATACAGTCTGATGAGATTGACAAGTTCAAGAACAACCTGCTCAGTTACCTTATCAGCCTCGGTGCAAAAGATTATCCCTATGATGAGATGGCCATCCAGCATTCAGGGTATCTCACTGACAACTCCCCCCCCTCAACATTCCTCAGTGATCTTATCCTGCAATGGAATGAGATATTTGAATGGCCTGTCATCACCACCTCCACGGCAGAAAGTTTTTTCACGTCCATGGAAAGAGATCATGGCAGTGAGTTTCCCGTAATACGCGGGGCATGGCCTGACTGGTGGACTGACGGGTTTGGTGCATCAGCGCGTGAAGTCTCCGCCACCCGTACTGCCTCAGCCTCACTGATGGCAAACAACGGCGGGCTTTGCATGGCTGCGGTGGCAGGTATTCCATTGCCTGACAATACAGGAGCGATGACGGCACTTGCCGATAATGCCATGTTGTTTTTCACGGAGCATACTACCGGCTATTCTGAGAGTGTCAGGGAGCCCTACAGTCAGCCAACGATGGAGCAGCGGGCCATCAAAGAATCTTATGCCTGGGAGGCTAACCGCCGGACGGCCTCAATCGGGGAGGTGACCATGGGCTTGCTGCAGAGCCTCTTCAGTCGTGAACCGGAACCCTCACTGGTGGTATTCAACACCCTGAACTGGAAACGGTCAGGAGTAATCACGTTGTATATAGACCATGAGATAGTGCCCCGCGGCATGCATGCCGGCATCTATGACCTGAGTGGCATAAGATGCGCCGCCCAGCCACTCTCTCATCGTTCTGACGGCACTTACTGGGCTGTATGGCTTTCAGATATCCCTGCCTTCGGATACAAAAAGTACCTCGTAAAACCTTACGCGGAGGAGACGGCATCACCCCTTCCCGGCCTGGAATATATTCTTGAGAATGAATGGTACAGGATTGTGGCTGACCCTTCGAAAGGTACTCTCAGATCACTTTATGACAAGGAACTGTCACTGGAGCTCATTGACGCTGGATCTGAATACGGGATGGGGGAATTTATCCTGGAACAGCTGGGGAACAGGTCACAGATGGAGAGCAAAATGCTGAATGACTTCCGGCGATTACCCCTTGACACGGTCTGGTTTGATTCGGCAACACCCGGTGAGATATGGAACAGCATTAAATTCTACGGCGAATCGGAGACATTCATCGGTCCGAGGGGATTCACCCTCGAGATAAGGCTGTACAATACTGATAAACGGATCGACCTTGTCTGTTCAGCAGTCAAAAAGAGTATTACAGACCCGGAGAGTTTCTATATAGCATTCCCCTTCATGATGGACGGTGGCAGGCACTTTACAGAGGTAGCGGGCGGGGTTATCGAGACAGGCCGTGATCAGATCACAGGATCATCCAATGACTGGTATACGGTTCAGAACTTCACTGCCGTGCGGGGTGACTCGGCACAGATAATAATGGGTAGCGGAGAAATGCCCCTGATGCAGTACGGAGCAATAAATACGGGGCGTTACCAGGCAGGTGCAATGCCACAGGGCACTCACCTGTTCTCATGGCCCATGAACAACTACTGGGTGACCAACTTCAATGCTGACCAACGCGGCGGGCACACCTGGACTTATTACCTGACATCATCCGGTGATCCGTCAAACGGATTTGCCTCAAGGTTTGGCTGGGGTGCAAGAGTACCCTTCCTGACACGCATTCTTCCCGGAGACGGTAAGGGCGATGGTAAAAGTGAGGGGACCTTCATCAGCGGTTGGCCGGAAAATATCATCCTGGTGACTTCCAGACCTGAACCGGAAGGCAATTGCCTGATAATACACCTCAGGGAAGCTGAAGGTAAGGAAACCTATATCTCACTGAAAAATGGTCTTACAGGCGAACAGCTTGACATTGATGAGGTGGATGTTACCGGCAGTCTTGTGGCAGAGCCTTCACTAAAGATGGCTCCTCTTGAGTCAAAGTTCTTCAAATTATATTTACATTGAGCTCTTTCAGGAAAACAATTATTAATCTCATTATTTGCATATGGCTATCGTTCTTCCTCTTGATCTCACCCTTAAGGAAAGTGATTTCAGGACTGCCCTTCCGGTTATCTTCACCATAACCTTTTATATGTTGTACTGGTTTACTTCCCAGTCCGGGGGAGTCAGGAGCTTTTTCTACCAACGCTCAAAGCATGACTCAGCTGCCATGAAACACTTTTTTTTCGTCAAGATGTTGGGTTTCGTTCTTCTTGGATTTATTCCTCTAGTTTTATTTCTGATATTTTTGCCTGAATATTCGATAGCCTCGCTGGGATTAACGATAAAATCTGATACCATTTCATTTTCTGTCTGGTCAGCGCTTGGATTGATGGTTCTGGCTGTAATTTTCGGGTGGATCGCAGCCCGGAAAACCCCTGATTTTGAGAGGTTTCCGCAGATAAGGGCAAAGGAATGGACAAATACTACCATTATTGTCTACATCGCGGGATGGGCTTTTTATCTTTTAGGATACGAGGTACTGTTCAGGGGTATCCTTCTGATGCCGCTTGCAGACCATCTTGGCATCTGGCCTGCCATAGCCATAAATATCGCGCTCTACTCTGCAGCCCATCTGCCCCAGGGGCCGGTAGAAGCCTGGGGTGCTGCCCCGGTAGGCCTGATCCTGTGTCTTGTGACACTGGCTTCAGGTACCATCTGGGTAGCCTTTTTCGTTCATCTGACGATGGCGCTTACAAATTCATTCACAACAATGGCATTGCATCCCGATATCAGTTACCGGAGGAGATGAGATACTCCGGAATGGAATAATATTGTGTGCAGGTTCGTGGTCCCGGTACCTGTAATAAAGATTATACGAGGAATTCCCCGGGAACGTTTCTCAGCCTTGAAATATCAAGTATCCTTTCCCTGATATTGAATCCTGCTGAGCATTTTACGTTGCATTCATCACACAGATTGCATTTATCTCCGTCAAGGTCAGCCTCTGTAAGGGTAAACTGGGCCTGCTCCATGTTCCTGTAACCGTAGGCATACATGTAACTGCGCATAGCAGCAGGTATCTCCAGTCCGTGCGGACACTGAGGCACACACTGTCTGCACTGATGGCAATAAAGGCCCGACGAGTTATTCAGGGCAAGGTTGATATCCTTCATTTCCTGCTCAGTCATTTTCAGGTTACCGATCATGGCGAGGTTCTTCTCAAGCTGTTCAAGAGAAGTCATACCTGACACTACAGTTGCAATGTCGCGATGCTGGAGAGCCCATTTCAGAGCAGCATCGGTATTAAGCGGACTGGTTCCGGACTTGTCACGTGCTGCCCCTGCCGTTGTTTTCATGGCTATCACGCCCACCCCTGCCTTTGCAGCATAAGAGATGGCATTATTCATTGCTGTCTTATCCTGTGTTTTAAAATTATAGGATGTCATTACCACATCATATATCCTGCTGTCAGCAGCTGCAGTCAATGCTTCCGCACAGTCGCCGTGAGTGGCTATACCGATGAACCTGGTCTTCCCCTCCTCCTTAAGTTTCTGCATGGCACGGAGCAGGGGCTCATGCATCAATGACTCTTTCTTACCGGCATAGGGGAACAAAAATATATCAACATAATCGAGCCCGAAGCGCTTAAGGCTGGCTTCGGCTTTCCTGATATAAGCATCAATATCGAGAGGTGATTTGAAAACACCTGCCCTGGCATCAAATTCATCTGCAGGTGTTGCTGTTCCTATGACAAATGAATCCCTGGGCATGCCCTTCAGTCCCTCTCCCACTACTATCTCATTTTTCCCTTCGCCATAATAGGTAGCTGAGAAGAAAAGCTTCACGCCTGCATAATATGCTGCTTTTACAAAGTTAGGGTCATAAATTCCGGCTGCACCCAGGCTTATCAGCGGGGTCTTGATGCCGGTCCGCCCCAGAGTCCGGCCCGGCAATTCGGGGATGAGATTTTTCTGATTGTCAATTCTCCGGGAGGCTTTCATAGCTCCCGGAACAAGAGCCGCACCGGATATTCCGAGCAGACTCTTACGTATAAAATCACGACGCTGTCTGTTTTCCATAGTTACTCTTTTAAGCCAGTTGTTTATTGAAAATGAGATTACAATTTACGTCAAATAATTTTTATGGCAAATAGCTCCCGTCAGCTCCATTGGGTATGGCCTCGAGAATGCGATCAGGATTTTTGCCGGCATGCGTAAAAGAAGACAGCCATCAGGCCTGTATGTAAAGAAGTGGTTATATATTTGTGGTACGTCAGTAGCAGGATTGTCAACTCTTCCCTCAGGCGATGATAAGTACATTATAACAGCTATCCGTTAAAAATATGAGTTTCTTCTTCCTCAGCATCCTCCTGTCGGCAGTAATTGGAATAGTGATAATAGCCAGGATCCGCGGTTATGACATCTATGAAAAAGAAACCTTTGTAGCTATGTTTACTGCTTTTCTTGTCGGAGGAGCTGCTTCAGTGATAATTGCTCTTTTGCTTTATGAGCTGCTGGGCCTGTTAGGAATTGATGATACACAGATCAGGTCTGTAGCGGGTTCGT
>JAQBHM010000091.1:0-12254 GCA_032127795.1 Bacteroidales bacterium
TTATCTATACTCTGAAGGGAGGGATCAGGACGATAGTATGGACGGATATGCTCCAGACCACCTTTATGCTTATTGCCGTCATCCTTTCAGTGGTTTATATCAGCAGAGAGCTGGAAACGCCTCTCTTTAAGCTCATTGGCACAGTAACAGACAGTTCCGTGTCACGTATGTTCATCACAGACTGGCATAATGAGCGCTTCTTTGTCAAACAATTCCTGAGCGGCATGTTCATTACGATAACCATGACGGGACTTGACCAGGAGATGATGCAGAAAAACCTGAGCTGCAAAAACATCAAGGAGGCACAGAAAAACATGTTTACTTTCAGCGGCATACTGGTCTTTGTCAACTTCCTCTTCCTGATCCTCGGCGCTTTTCTCCTCATATATGCCAAGAGCAAGAGCATTACGGTAGCTTCAACAGATGATCTTTTCCCGACAATAGCATTTCAGTATCTGGGCCCCGTGGCCGGTGTTGTCTTCCTCATCGGTCTCATCTCGGCCGCATTTCCCAGTGCTGACGGCGCTCTCACATCACTTACAACATCAGTGAGCATAGATTTTCTGGGTCTTGAAAAGAACACAGTGCTGACAGAAAAGGCCAAGACAAGGATAAGGTACAAGGTGCATATGACCATTGCATTTATCTTTTTCGTTGCCATATTAATTTTCAGGAGTATGAATAGCCGGGCCATAATAGACGAGTTATTCACCATTGCAGGATACACTTACGGACCTCTGCTTGGTCTTTACTCCTTCGGGTTATTCACAAAAAGACTGGTTAATGACAGGGTGACGCCGTTCATTGCTGTTGGCTCACCTGTTATATGTTATTTTCTGAGCATGTATTCAGAGCAGTTGTTCAACGGGTACAGGTTTGGTTTCGAGCTGTTACTTCTCAACGGTCTGATTACTTTTATGGGGCTGCTTCTTTTCAGCAGGAAGGCCGGAAGCTCAGAACCTGCCTCCCGCGCCTGAACCGCCGGTGGTTGTTGACTGTTGCTCCACACCCTCACCCTCTTCACTTTCAGAGACAACTTTGGGTTTTATGATCACCTTTATCTTTTTATATGGTATGGTGACTGAGACAAAGTAACTGGCTCCTGTTGCAGCTCCTGATGAGCCGTCTCCGAATCCGGGCATGTAAACCGGTTTCAGGTGACTGCCTGCACCGGAGCTCAGCTTGAGTCTGAGGGAGAGGTTCCATCCGATGGTGACGCCCTTGAACAGCTCGGCACGCACGCCGGGTGACAGTTCCAGGAAGTGCCCGGTGTGATGTGTGAGTGGTAGGGTGGATAACCCTGTGCCCCAGGGATTTGTATATTCAATACGCGAGGCTTCCTGGCCGTAAAAGGTCAGGCCGTAGCGTAAACCTATGCCTGCATAATACTTTCCTGCCATCACCCTGGGCTTGATAAAGTTCTTGTCTGCGCCAATGATGAAGGTCAGCCCCCGGCTTTTGTAGTCATAACTGTACTGTGAGGTTGAGAAGGAGCTGTAGCGGATCCCGCCGACGGCTGAGAAGGTCTCATTGAGATCTGCGGAGACCAGCGCACCGTAACTTATCAGGTCCCTGTCAATAGCCTTTAACAGTGGCCCTGCAATGTCAAAACCGGCACGGAAATGCAGTGGCACCGTAACAGTGTCCTGTGCCGTGGCCAGACTGCTGGTCAGCAGCATAAGGCTAATAGAAAAGACGCAGATTCCTTTCACCATCAACAGTTATATTTTTGTTCTCAATAATCAGGGAGTCAATGATATTGTGAGTTGTTCTCAGCCCGGATATGGTACTGTAAAAAGTGTATCCGCATTCAGGGGAAACAAAATGCAGAAAACTGAAATAATTAATTATCGCAGTATCTGCCACACCGTTAAGAATGATGATCACCACGGATGACTCTGTGGCCGGGTTAAGGGGCAAATGAAAATAGGTGACGCTATTTGCTTTTAACAGCTCAACAGGTGACTGACCGGTCATCCCTCTGACCCTGATGGAGTCTGTCTTATGAAAATCGCCCGTGCCGCTTTCAAAGAGGCTTATATTTACAAGCGGGTCAGTATTATCATAACAGGCCTGTTCCAAGCATGCCGGCAGCAGTAATGTGGCGAGTGCGAGGCTTATAATCCGGAATCTTAATCTCATATCAGTTATGCGGAATGGCAAAGGTATGAAAATAATAAGAGGTTAAGCTTCGGAAGGCTTAACCTCTTTCATTGCACAGGTTAAATTAGAATTTGGTCTAAAGCCGGTTTTTCACCATGGCGACTGCTTTTGCCAATGCGTTCTTAAGTCCGGCAGGGTTTTTTCCTCCGGCAGTAGCAAGGAAAGGTTGTCCTCCGCCTCCGCCGTTTATTTCCGGTGCCGTGGCTTTTATTATCTCTGCGGCATTGAGCCCGGATGTTTTAATGAGCTCATCACTGAGTCCCACCAGCAGCGCTACCCTGCCGCCGGCTTCGGAACCGATGATGACAGCACTGTGTGGCTGTGTCTGCCTCAGCTGGTGTGCTATATTCTTAAGGGTATCAGCATCAGCATTATCCACCTCGCCGGTGATGATGGTACATCCGTTGAAAACCTCTGCCTTTTCCAGAAGCTCATTTCGTGCAGCCACTGCTGCTGCTGCCTGCATCTTTTCAATTGTATGTCTCAGGGTGGCATTCTCATTCAGCATCCTGGCGACGTTTGCCGCCGGGTCACCGGTACTTTTGAGCATTGAGGAGATCTCATCAAGGCTCTTCAGTTTCTCATTCACCCAGTTGAAAGCCTCCCTGGAGGTGACGGCTTCTATTCTTCTTACACCTGCAGCCACGGCTCCTTCATAAGTTATCTTGAAGAGGCCGATGATGCCAGTGTTTTCAACATGTGTGCCACCGCAAAGCTCCACCGACTCTCCGAATTGTACCACCCTCACGGTCTCACCGTATTTCTCGCCAAAGAGTGCCATGGCTCCCATATTCAGAGCCTGTTGTACAGGTGTTTCCGGGAGTACTTCAGAGGTAATATTTTGCATTATCATCTCGTTGACCATCAGTTCCACCGCACTGAGTTCCACGGCTGTGACCTGTGTGAAATGGCTGAAATCAAAACGCAGCTTACCGGGTGTCACCAGTGATCCCTTCTGCTCAACATGCATTCCCAGCACTTTCCGCAGGGCATGGTGCAACAGGTGGGTGGCGGTATGATTGTTCGCCGTCTGAAGCCTGGAGTTACGGTCAACAACTGCGGTGAAGGGTATTGTCGGATCCTGTGGCAGGTTATCTGCAATATGGATTGTAAGGTTGTTTTCCTTTACCGTATCCCTGATGGTGATCTCCTCTTTTTCAGATCTTATTATACCCCGGTCACCTGCCTGCCCTCCTGACTCAGCATAGAAGGGTGTCCTGTCAAAGACGAGGTGGACGGCTTCCCGGCCCCTGGAATTAATGCTCCTGTACTTTGCTATATTTACTGTATCTTCTGTGCGATCATAACCTGTGAAGACCGTTGAGTCAGCGTCTCTGACGGTGATCCAGTCGCCGGCCACCACAACAGCATCATCTCTTGATCTCTCTTTCTGCGCATTCAGCTCGGCATTAAAAGCAGCCTCATCGAGTGTCATGTTATTCTCCTTGAGGATGAGCTGGGTGAGGTCAACAGGAAAGCCATATGTGTCAAAGAGTTCAAATGCATCTTTTCCGGGGAAGATTGTTTTTTTCTCCCTGATTAGCGCTGATACCCTTCGTTCAATCATTTTAAGGCCTTTGCCGAGGGTTTTAAGGAATGCCTGTTCCTCTTCGAATATCACTTTGGTGATCAGCCCTTCCTGTTTCCGTAGCTCCGGGTAGTGGCTTCCCATCACGCTTACGAGTGCAGGTACCAGTTTATACATAAAGGGTTCACTCATTTCCAGCGACGTATAGCCATACCGCACTGCACGTCGCAAAATGCGTCGAATGACATAACCGGCCTTATTGTTTGAGGGCAGCTGGCCGTCAGCAACGGAGAAGGCAACGGTGCGCAGGTGGTCGGCAATGACACGATGGGCTGTATCCCATCTCTGTTCACTGCCGTACGGTTTGCCGGAAAGAGTGGCTGTTTCACTTATCAGTGGCTGGAACACATCAGTGTCATAGTTGGATTTTTTGTTCTGGATAACCATGCAGAGCCTTTCGAACCCCATTCCAGTGTCAACGTGGTTTGCTGGCAAGATGCCAAGTTCACCACCCGCCCGGCGGTTATACTGAATAAATACCAGGTTCCATATCTCTATTACCAGTGGATGACCTTTGTTCACCAGCAGATGGCCTGCTACGGCGGCACGCTCTTCGTCAGAGCGTATGTCAACATGTATCTCGGAGCAGGGGCCGCAGGGGCCTGTCTCACCCATCTCCCAGAAATTATCCTTCTTGGATCCCTCCAGGATGCGGTTCTCCGGATCACTGAAACAGCTCTTCCAGTAGTTGTAAGCCTCATCATCACGGGGCACATCCTCTTCAGGACTGCCCTCGAAAATTGTTGCGTAGAGCCTCTCCTGCGGAATATTCAGCCTGACGGTGAGGAACTCCCAGGCCCACTCTATAGCCTCTTTCTTGAAATAGTCACCGAATGACCAGTTGCCAAGCATCTCGAACATTGTATGGTGGTAGGTGTCAAGCCCTACCTCTTCGAGATCATTGTGCTTGCCTGAGACACGGAGGCATTTCTGCGAATTGGCTACCCGTTTATGTTCCGGGGCCTGGTTGCCAAGAAAGATATCCTTGAACTGATTCATGCCTGCATTGGTGAACATCAGCGTAGGATCATTCTTGATCACCATTGGCGCAGAGGGTACTATGGTGTGTTGTTTTGACCTGAAGAAACTGAAAAATTCCTCTCTTAATTCGTTAGCCTTCATTTTTTGAGCAGCGAATGTTATAATTTTCTTTATTTTAGGGGCTTGTAAAATTAATTTATTTCTTTTAAGTTTGTCACCGATCTTAAAAATATAGTATTTACCCTTAAACTGTCTGATGCCGAGGGGGAGGAAATACATTCTTGATAAAAGCAATCTGCAATTCCTGCAGCACAAGCGTACGCTGGGTGAAAAACTCATTCGTCTTGTTCTGTTTTTTGGGATCTCCATACTGCTGACTGTAACCTATGGTTTCATCTTTGACAGGATGTTCGGCTCTCCCAAACAGGAGCTTCTGGCGCAGCGGGTTGATGAGATGAAGCTTAAGTTCAATTTAATGGAGCGCAAGATAGACCGTTCTTCGGAGATGCTTGCAGACCTCCGTTCCACTGACAATGCATCATACAGGGCAATACTTGACCTTCCGCAGATACCGGGTTCAATGGAAGAGGGGGGGGCCGGAGGTACCTTTAAGTTCGGAGACCTGACAGGGTATCTTAATACTGACATGATGGTTGCCATCAGGGCAAAGTTCGAAGACCTGAAGACGCAGGCAAATATCCAGTATAACTCACTTAATGAGCTTACTATCAGGGCTGATGAGTGGAAGGAGATGTGGGAACATCTGCCATACATCAGGCCTGTCAATGTAATAATGCCGCTTGGCGACGGCATCAAATACAGGGAGGTACATCCGGTACTGGGGTCTCCGCGCTGGCATTTCGGACAGGATTTCCGATGCCCGATAGGCACGGAGGTATATGCTACCGGAGCCGGTACCATCTATGCTGCCGGCAATGAAAATGACGGGTACGGCAAAAAGGTGACAATTGAGCACGGTTACGGATACAGGTCGCTCTACGGTCATCTCAGCGACTGGGTGGTAAAACCCGGTCAGCAGGTCAAAAGAGGTGACCTTATTGGTCACTCAGGAAATACAGGCGTATCTTCCGGCCCTCACCTGCATTATCAGCTTGACCTTTTCGGCGAACATGTCAACCCGCTGTCATATTTTGCAGATAATCTCACCGAGGAGGAATACTTCCAGATGCTCGATTACCTTACCTCACCGGCACAATTGAAATAAGGCCCTCCCCATGAGGAAGTGGTAGGTTTTGAATTCATTGCATAATTTCTTAATTTTGCAGGGCTTGAAAAAAGCTTATTTGAAAGATGCCCAGGACAAAGTACAAGTTCAATAATGATACACTCAGCTTTGATAAGATAAGACTGGGTCTCAAACAACTTATCCTTCGTCTTTTTGCATACTTTATCGGCTCACTCTTCCTGGCAGGGCTATATGGCTTTATCTTCGCATTCATCTTTGATTCTCCGAAGGAGAGGGCACTGAAACGCGAGATCGAGCAGATGAACCTGCAGTATGAGCTCATGAACAGGGAGATGGAGAACGTTGAAAAGGTACTGGGCCACCTGCAGGAGACAGATGACAATCTCTACCGTACCATATTTGAATCAGAGCCTGTTCCCTCAACCTACCGCCAGGGAGGCATCGGGGGAGTGAACCGGTACGAGGAGCTTGACGGTTTTTCAAACTCCGAACTGATAATGGAAACTGCGGAACGCCTTGACAGGATCCGTAAGAAGGTATACGTGCAGTCCAAATCATTTGACGAACTCATAGTCCTCGCCAAGGAGAAGGAAGAGTCGCTCAGAAGCATACCGGCTATTCAGCCTGTTTCAAACAAGGATCTGAAACGTACCGCTTCGGGATTCGGAATGAGGATACATCCGATATACAAGATATCAAAGTTTCATGCAGGGATGGACTTCACCGCTCCCACAGGAACTGAAGTGTATGCCACCGGTGACGGGGTTATAAACACCGTCAGGTCACTGCGCCGCGAGCTCGGTAACCATATTATCATTAACCACGGCTTCGGATACCAGACCATCTATGCACACCTTGACAGGTTCAATGTAAGGGTGGGGCAGAAGGTGAAGCGCGGTGATGTCATAGGATTCGTTGGCAGCACGGGCCTCTCAACGGCTCCGCACCTCCATTATGAGGTAATGGTCAACGGACGTAACGTTGACCCGGCAATGTATTATTTCAATGACCTGACAGCTGATGAATATGACCGCATGATAGAGATTGCAATGAAGAGCGGGCAGACTTTTGACTGATAGAGAAACCACAGAAAAATGCCATACAGGGAGAAAAAAGTTGAAAAACTGTACTACCAGATAGGAGAGGTGTCAGAGATGTTCTCGGAACCTGTTTCCACAATTAGATTCTGGGAAAACGAGTTTGAGATTTTAAAGCCCAAAAAAAACAACAAGGGCAACAGGCTGTTCATGCAGGACGATATTAAAAACCTTAAGCTCATTCATCATCTGCTACGCGAAAAGGGAATGACAATAGAAGGAGCACGGAAATACCTGAAGAACAACCGGGAAGATGCCGACTACCGGCAGGAGATTGCTGACAGTCTGCGCAATATCAGGGATATGCTCCTTGATATAAAAGATGAAATTCAATAGTATAAATGCCAGTCACACTCAGGGAATTTACGGAATGGATCGAGGAGCTGATTCCTCTTCATTACCAGGAAACGTATGATAACAGCGGTCTCCAGGTGGGAGATCCCGAGATGACCGTTGATTCGGTTCTATTCACTCTTGATGTCACCGTGGATGTAGTGCGCGAAGCTGTCAGCGGCGGACATAACCTTATTGTGTCACACCATCCTCTTGTCTTCACTCCCCTGAAGCGTCTCGGTTACGGAAACAATACCGAAAGGTGCGTTGCTGAAGCACTGAGGAACGGAATAGCCGTTTACTCTGCCCATACCAGCTTTGACGCCGTGTCATGGGGAGTAAGTCATGTCATGGCTGAAAAGATAGGTCTTGACGATATCAGGGTTCTGATGCCTGTCACCGGGAAGCTGATGAAGATTGTCACTTTTGTGCCGGTGGCGGAGGCGTCAAAGGTTCGTGAGGCTCTCTTTGCAGCCGGCGCCGGACATATCGGCAACTATGACTCTTGCAGCTTTAACGTGTCAGGGGATGGCACCTTCAGGGCCGGTGAGGGCACCACGCCGTTTGCGGGCTCTGTGGGGGAGAGTCATACCGAGAGTGAGATACGTATAGAAACCGTTGTGCCGGAACATCTGTTAAAGAATACGGTCAGTGCCTTGCTGCAGACTCATCCCTATGAGGAGGCTGCCTATGATATAATACCGCTGGGCAATGAGTACCGCGGCGCCGGCGCGGGCGCAGTGGGCACACTGCCCACGCCGCTAAGCGGCATGAGCCTGCTGATGAGGCTGAAAGAACTCTTCGGCACACCCGTAATACGCTACAGCGGCGACACTGATAACATTATAAAAACCGTTGCCCTGTGCGGCGGGTCAGGCGCATCACTCATCAGCAGGGCTACCCGCGCCGGCGCCGAAGCCTTCGTCACCGGTGATATAAAATACCACGCTTTCACTGAAGCCCCGAAGAAGATGCTGGTGGCAGATATTGGTCATTATGAGAGCGAAAATATTTCTTTGCAGCTTCTGCACGACCTGGTTATCAAAAAATTTCCTAAATTTGCGCTCCGGTTTTCCCAAACAAAAACAAATCCGATTAATTATTTCTGAATATGAAAAGTACCAAAACCAGTGAGATCGAACTGACAATAGAAGAGAAGCTGAGAGCCCTCTACTCACTGCAGATCGTTGACTCTGAGATTGACAAGATAAGAGTCCTGAGGGGTGAACTGCCCCTGGAAGTGCAGGACCTTGAGGATGAGGTGGCAGGACTTGAGACCAGGATTACAAACCTCAAGGCTGAGACTTCCGAGATGGAGAAATCTCTCCTGAATAAAAATAACGAGATAGTAAACTCACAGGCGCTCATAAAAAAATATGAGGAACAGCAGAACAACGTTCGTAACAACCGTGAGTATGACTCCCTCTCTAAAGAGGTTGAATTTCAGGCACTTGAGATTGAGCTTTGCAACAAGAAGATCCGTGAATTCACTATCCTTCTGAATGAAAAGAAGGAGGTGATGGCTGAGGCAGAGAAAATTCTTGAAGAGAGAACCAAGGACCTTGACGGTAAGAAGTCAGAACTGGATGATATCACTCGTGACACCCAGAAGGAAGAGGAAGTCCTCAATCAGAAATCAGAGGAGCTGGAGACCAGGATCGAGGAGAGACTGCTGACAGCCTACAAGCGTATTCGTATCAATGCCCGCAACGGCCTTGCCGTTGTGTCAGTGCAGAGGGACGCCTGCGGAGGATGCTTCAACCAGATACCGCCGCAGAGACAGCTCGATATTAAATCAAGGAAGAAGATCATCGTTTGTGAATATTGCGGACGCATACTCGTTGATGACGAGATCGTCCAGTCAAATTAAAAGGCCGTATATTAATAATATTATGATGTTGAGACGTTGCATGCAACGTCTCAACGCGTTTTTATATATTTGTTACTGTTGATTTCGGAATAAAATTCAGGAATATGAATGACTTTCAAATGCAGATACTGGCAGGCATACCGGAAGATCTGCCGGTGTCAAAACCTTATGATCCATCCATAAACCATGCACCGAGGCGCAAGGACATTCTTGCCGTTGATGAAAAGAAACTGGCGCTGCGCAATGCCCTGAGATATTTCCCTGTGAAACTTCACCCGGTGCTTGCTGCCGAGTTTGCCGCTGAGCTTCGTGACCACGGCCGTATATATATGTACCGTTACCGTCCTGATTATGAGATAAAGGCCAGGCCGATAAGCGAGTATCCGCACCGTTCGCTGCAGGCGGCGGCCATTATGCTGATGATAACCAACAATCTTGACAGTGCCGTGGCCCAGCATCCCCATGAGCTTATAACCTATGGCGGCAATGGTGCTGTATTCCAGAACTGGGCCCAGTACAGGCTCACCATGAAATACCTGGCCACCATGACTGATGAGCAGACTCTGGTGATGTATTCCGGCCATCCGCTGGGACTCTTTCCTTCCCATCCCGAAGCCCCCAGGGTGGTAGTCACCAACGGTATGGTCATACCCAACTATTCCTCACAGGACCACCTGGAGAAGTTCAATGCACTGGGGGTCTCGCAGTACGGTCAGATGACTGCAGGATCCTATATGTACATAGGGCCGCAGGGCATTGTGCACGGTACTACAATTACCCTGCTCAACGGAGGACGGCGGCTGAAAGGTGCCGGCGATAATCTGCGCGGGAAACTGTTTATCTCATCAGGACTGGGAGGTATGTCAGGGGCTCAGCCGAAGGCAGGCAATATTGCCGGTGTGATATCCGTCATTGCGGAGGTGAACCCGATGGCTATTGGAACACGTCATTCACAGGGATGGGTAGATGAGGTTCATACTGACCTCTCATCACTTGTCAGCAGAGTAAGAAAGGCAGAGGAGTCTGCCGAAGTGGTCTCACTTGCTTATCACGGTAATATTGTGGATCTCTGGGAACGGTTTGCCGAGGAAGGGTTATGGGCTGACCTTGGTTCAGACCAGACCTCATTGCATAATCCGTGGGCAGGAGGCTACTACCCGGCCGGCGTATCATTCGAGGAATCAAATCGTCTGATCTCTTCTGACCCTGACAAATTCAGGAGTCTTGTGCAGGCTTCGCTGCGCCGGCAGGTGGAAGCCATCAACAGGCATGCTGCGCATGGCACTTACTTCTTTGATTACGGCAATGCCTTCCTGCTGGAAGCCTCGCGTGCCGGCGCCGATGTGGGTGACGGTCATGGCGGCTTCCGCTATCCTTCATATGTTCAGGATATTATGGGACCTCTCTGTTTTGATTACGGCTTTGGTCCATTCCGCTGGGTATGCTGTTCCGGTGATCCGCATGATCTTGAAAAAACTGATGAAATTGCCTCCAGGGTTCTGGGAGAGCTGATGAAAGAGTCACCGAAGGAGATACAGCTGCAGATGGCTGACAACATTCACTGGATAAATGAGGCAGGACGCAACAGGCTGGTGGTGGGTTCGCAGGCACGCATACTATACGCTGATGCCGCCGGCAGAACACTGATAGCCAAAGCCTTCAATGACGCCATCGCTGACGGCACTGTCACGGCACCCATAGTAATAGGACGTGATCATCATGACGTCTCCGGTACTGACTCTCCTTACAGGGAGACATCCAATATTTATGACGGTTCACAATTCACTGCTGACATGGCAGTGCAGAATGTGATAGGTGATGCCTTCCGCGGCGCCACCTGGGTCTCTATTCACAACGGCGGAGGCGTGGGCTGGGGTGAGGTGATGAACGGCGGCTTCGGGATGCTCCTTGACGGCACTGCGGCAGCAGAACGAAGGCTCAGGTCTATGCTTCTCTGGGATGTGAATAACGGCATTGCGCGCCGCAGCTGGGCGAGGAACAGCGAGGCCATAACCGCCATACGCAGGGAGATGGAACGTACTCCGGGACTTGTTGTCACCATGCCGTCCATGGCTGATGACAGCCTTATTGATAAGATTCTTGGTTAGATATTGTCAGGGATCATGTCTGCAATGAGGCAGACGGCCATAGCGATAACTCCCTCGCCGCGTCCGGTGAAACCCATTTTCTCCGTGGTTGTGGCTTTCACTGCAATAGAATCAGAGTTTAATCCCGTAGCTTCAGCCAGCGTGGCGCGCATAGCTGCTATATGCGGTGACAGCCTGGGGGTCTCAAGACAGACGGTGCTGTCTATGTTGACTATCCTGAATCCTTTTTTGGAGATCATCTCCACGGTACGCCGGAGAAGGATTTTACTGTCAATATTCTTAAACTCGTCAGAGGTATCAGGGAAGTGAAATCCGATATCATTCAGTCCTGCCGCACCAAGGAGCGCATCACATATTGCATGTATCAAAGCATCACCGTCAGAGTGGGCCACACATCCCTTCACTGAAGGGATATGCACTCCTCCCAGCCAAAGCTCCCGTCCTTCAGCGAGACGATGAAAATCAATCCCCTGCCCGATACGGTGACGGAGAGTCATATTTTATTTCTTGGTTACGTTGCGGAGTGAGTCAAAGTCGAATCCGAGGGAGAATCTCAGGGTTCTGGCCAGCGGGTTATTCTGTGTGACAGGAATAAGATAAGAGAAATCTATTGAGAATATATTCAGCCTGAATCCTGCGCCGGCAGTAAAATATTTCTTATTGCCTTTGGTTTCATCCTCAAGGAAATAGCCTGCACGCAGCGCGAACTGCTCATTGTACCAGTATTCTAATCCGAAAGACAGGTTGAACTCACGCATCTCTTCCTTAAATCCGCCGGGAGCATCAATGAATGACTGGAAGATGGCCACGGGGACAGATACGTTAGGATCTTTGCCGTCAATGATCTCCCCGGTAACCGGATCATAAACCGGCGGTGTGGGAACAAGGAGCTTGTTCACATCCAGTG
>JAQBHM010000092.1:0-2884 GCA_032127795.1 Bacteroidales bacterium
TTTCAGGTTTATGATTTTAATTAAGCGGAAAACTATCGCCCTGACAACAGTTCCCTGGCATTGCGCAGTGCAGCATCAGTAATACTGCTGCCGCTGAGCAACCTGGCAACCTCTGTCAGTCTCTCTTCGTCATTTAACAACCTGACACGTGTAATTGTTGAGTGGTCACTCTCCTCCTTGTAGACATGATAGTGTACTTTGCCTTTCGATGCCACCTGCGGGAGATGCGTTATATTGATTACCTGCATGGCTTTGCCCATGTCGGCCAAAATATTACCAACCATTGATGCCACCTCTCCTGATACACCTGAATCAATCTCGTCAAAGATTATTGCCGGCAATCCTGAAGTGCTTGCCAGTGTCGATTTAAGGCAGAGCATCACTCTTGACAGCTCTCCTCCTGAAGCAACGCGCGAAAGGTCTTCAGGCGGCACCTGCCTGTTGGCACTGAAGAGAAAGTCAATACGGTCAAGGCCTGAAGAACCCGGAGCAGGCAGTTCACTGACAGAAGTTTCAAAGCGTGCATGAGGCATGCCAAGGTTCTGAAGCAAACCGGTTATCAGGGTACTCAGGGGAGCCGCCGCCGCTCTTCTTCTGGCAGAGAGCTCCCCTGCCGTCTTCAGGGAGATATCAAGAGCATCGTCTACATTTTTCTTTAAGACTTCAAGCCTGTCGTCTATGCCGGCACACTCTGTCACCCTCACCTCAATCTCCTGCTGCTTTATCAGCAACTCATCAATGGTCTGGCACCTGTGCTTCTGCATCAATGAGTATATGGTGTCAAGGCGCTGTATCACAAATTCAAGTCTTCCGGGGTCTGTCTCGGCAAGGCCCAACAGTTTCTCCGCTTCGTATGAAACATCATTAAGGTCAACCAGGGAAGCTTCAATACGTTTCTCAAGCTCTGCTGCTGCAGGCACCCATCCGGCTATCCTGGCGAGGTTGTTGCGCACCTCACGTAAAAGGGCCAGTGATGATATCTCTTCTCCGGATAATGCTGCTGTGGCAGCCTGGAGAGATTCCCTGATCAGCCCTGCATTTGACAGCACCTCCTGCTCGCGCTCCAGTTCATCCTGCTCCCCGGGCATAATCTTCGCCGCAATGAACTGCTCCAGCTGATGGGAGTAATAATCATAATCTGCCCTGGCCCTCTCAGCAGCACCGGCCACCTCCTCATAATCATGCCTGAGGCTTAAATAGCTCCTGTATTGCTGGAGATAGTCCCTGAAGAGTTCCGCTGTGCCGGCAAAAGCATCAGTAACCCTCATCTGGAAAAAGCTGTTGCCGAGCAGAAGAGTCTGGTGCTGCGAATGAATGTCAATGAGTCGTTCTCCAATATCCTTCATCACATTAAGGTTGACAGGAGAATCATTGATAAAAGCTCTTGATTTCCCGGCAGGATTTATCTCACGCCGCAGTATTGCATTGTCATCATAATCAACCTGGCATGACTCGAAAAGATCTTCCATATCATACCCTTTCAGGTTGAAGTGAGCTTCCACAACGCATTTTTCATCTTTGCTCAGGAGCACTGATGTGTCAGCCCTCTCTCCCAGTACGAGGCCCAAAGCCCCCAGCAGTATTGATTTGCCAGCACCCGTCTCTCCGGTAATGATGGTGAATCCCTCTCCAAACCCCATGTCCAGATCCCTGATAATTGCATAATTCCTGACGGTCAGTCTTCTGAGCATAGCGATGGAAATTAATTTGCAGCCGTAAGTATCTCTCGGTATTTGGTCTCGTTTGCCGGATCAATTTCTGTGAGGATCTGCACTACCCTGTTCTTCTCTTCGGGGAAACCCGGTGAAAAAATACTGATCATTTCATTCATCTTGGCTTCAAGGACAATTGTCATGTAATACATGAACGGATCAGGTCTGCGGCGATACACTTCCTGCAAACGGCGCAAACTCTCGTATATCTCTGTCCTTGCAAGTGCAACGTCTGACTCCATCCTGTCAAGACCCTTGATATGGTATAGATAAATGAACTGCCTGACACCGGCATACTCATCATTGAGGATGTTCTTTACAAGCCAGTAGCGGTTCCTGTTCCTTGACCCGTCATACGGTTTCCATCCCTGCTCCGGTGCATTCTGGGCATTGGTGACAATTTTTTCGGCTATCTGGAAATAGGGTGTACCACCGTTCTGTGAAAAGGTGTCAAAATCCATCCCGATAACCAGGTAGGCATAGTAGGCAAGAACAGAGACAAGGTTGCTGGTATGGCTGTTGGGGTTAAACTCCAGTGGCTGGAACTCTACATACCTGAACTGAAAGTTGTTGTCTACAAAATTAAGGACTGTTGATTTGTATGTTGTATTGAATATCGGTCTGCTAAGCTGCACCTGGATGGTGCCGCGAAATTCATCAGCAGAGAGCTGGTCATCAAGATTGATCAGCAGGTTGCATTCTATACGCTCAGAGAAGCTGAAGACATTGTCAGTCCACACCATGCTGTTCATGAATTCATATATGTCACGCTGCATGCTCTGGAATATCTCCCTGTTGGAGCCCTGGATCTTCTGCGCAGAGACCTGTACATTGCAGTACAGCTCCTGGGCACTGAGAGTCAACACTGAAAGTGCTGCCACCAATGCCGTCATCAACACTCTGCTTCTTAAAAGGGATATCATAATCTGGTCTTAATGTATCAGGGAGATGATCTTATGCAGTATATCCGCAGCTACTTCACCCTTCGATTTCAACTCAAATTTATCAATATTATTGCTTTTATCAATTATGGTAATCCTGTTGGTCTCATACCCGAATCCGGCACCCTGGTCCCCCAGAGAGTTAATAACAATCATGTCAAGGTTCTTCCTTTTCATCTTGCTGATGGCATTATTTATCTCATCATCAGTCTCAAGGGCAAAGCCTGCAAG
>JAQBHM010000093.1:0-3465 GCA_032127795.1 Bacteroidales bacterium
AGAATATGGTCTGCAGTCTTGCGGTCAGTCGGTCTTGCGGTCTTGCGGTCCTGCGGTCTTGCAGCTATTTTATTTCCCATCCTTGAGAAGGAGGGGTCTGCTCAGAAATAGCTGAGCAGGGGGTGGTCCCTGCTGTCTTGCTGTCTTGCAGTCCAATAGTCACAATAATTCTTAATTCTTAATTCTTAATCTCTCCCCTCCCCAGGCTCCTGGCTCTGCACTGTCCCGCTCACCAGCTCACGTCCTGAGTCCCTCAGCAGCCCCAGAGACCACTTGATAATAACTGCCGAGCTGATCAGTGCGGCGATGGCATCGACATACGGCAGGCCCCATATCTTGGCTGCCAGAAGGCCAAGAATAGCTGCCACACTTGTCAGCGCATCTGCAAGTACGTGAATGTAGGCGGCCTTAATATTATTATCCTTCTCGTCATGGTCATGGTGTAACAGAAACGCACTGAAGATGTTTACCCCAAGCCCGATGAAAGCTATCATTATTGCTTCACGGTATTGAATGACATGTGGATTTATGAACCTGCCTATTGCCCCGGCAATGATCATTCCTGCAAAGATCAGGAGCATCAGTCCGCTGGTATACCCTGCCAGTGTAAGTATTTTGTTTTTATCGCCCTTAAAGTCAGGATTGTCAGAGAGCCTTCTTACGAGCACATACGCTCCCCAGCTAAGGCCTATTGCCAGAACATGAGAGCCCATATGAATACCGTCAGCCAGCAGGGCCATTGATCCTGTCAGCCATCCGGCAATAATTTCAACTATCATTGTGACCGCGGTGAGAATGACTACCCACCCGGTTCTCTTCTGGTTTAATTCAATTGCTGTCACTAAATTACAACGTAAGAATTGCCAAAATTGTTTATTCGGGTATCGAAACTTCTCTGCCCGTAAGGCGTATTCGGCTGCTGACAATCCCGGTGAACTGCGGGTCAGTTGCTCCAGTGTATCCGGGCTGCTTCCCTCCCACGGTGACTGTAAACCATCCGGGCTCAATGATACGGCTTCCCTTATCATTTATCATGGAGAACTGCTCAGCCTTAAGAATAAATGTCACCTGACGGCTTTCGCCGGACTTTAAGTT
The DNA here is from genome assembly GCA_032127795.1 of Bacteroidales bacterium. GTDB lineage: Bacteria > Bacteroidota > Bacteroidia > Bacteroidales > VadinHA17 > SR-FBR-E99. The sequence continues at coordinate 1,096 of JAQBHM010000093.1, forward strand.
TATCCTTTCAAAAGCTTCAAGTTGTCTTAGTGGCCTTGGGGTAGTGGCCTTTTCATCGGTAAGATAAAGCTGAATAACCTCGTCGCCATCCACAGCACCGGTATTTGTCACCGTCACGCTTACGTTTATATCTTCGCCGGCGGCAGCCTTCTCTTTCACATTCAGATCTGAATAGCTGAAGGTGGTATAGCTCAGCCCGTAACCGAAGGGATATAACGGTGTACCGGTGAAATACCTGTAGGTTCTTTCTTTCATGTCATAAACCTCAAACGGAGGCAGTTGGTCCACGGAAGCATAGTAAGTCACCGGCAGCCTGCCGGCGGGATTATAATCGCCAAAAAGCACATCAGCCAGGGCGTCTCCGCCCTCCACGCCTGAATAGCCTGCCAGGATCACTGCGGCAGCCTTCTCCTGTGCCTGAGGTGATGATACAGGCCCGCCGTTCATCAATACCACAACAACCGGTTTTCCGGTGGCAATCATGGCAGTCATAAGCTCCTCCTGCACTGCCGGGAGTGAAAGGCTGGTGCGGTCACCGCCCTCAAATCCGTCAATTTTTATCCCCATCTCCTCACCCTCCAGTCGCTGCGAAAGGCCCAGGGCAAGTACAATGACATCAGCCTTCGAGGCTCTGGCAACGGCCTCCCCCAGAATGTTTTCACGCGGTGTAGCCCACAGAAGCTTAATATCGGCATCACCGCTGTAATTGCGGTAATAAAGTTCGATCCTGTACTTTTCCCCTGCCTTCATTTCCACAGGCACCTCCTTGTGGAATCCATGGTGTTCACCCCTGAAAGACATTATCATTTCCCCGTTAAGCCATAATTCATATGCTGATGACGCCCAGGTACCGAGGTAATATGTACCGCTTGAAGGTGCTACCAGGTCTGTCACCCAGTGTATGCCAAAGTTGTCAGCAGGCATAAGATAATGCGGAGAGTCATTGTCCCAGTAAAAATTTATATTATCATCAACCCGTGTAAAAAGAGGCTCACCGTTCATATCGCGGTTGTCATAGTAAGCACCCGCGGCTCCCTGCAGCCCGTCAGGCGTCTGCAGATAGCATGACGGAACCGGGAAGAGGTTATGTACTCCCGGAGCCAGATCGCTCCCCTCGGCATATATAACATCAATGCATTCTGCAGCCTTGGCTTTGATACCGTCAAGCACCGTGACAGGGTCTTTCGGGATACCGTTATAGTTACCCACCAGTGCCTCCCAGTTATCGGCATTGGGTCCGATTACCGCAATGGTCCTGACATCATCCTTCAGAGGCAGAATATTGTTATCATTCTTAAGCAATACGATAGATTCTCTGGCCGCCTTCCTTGCAAGCGACCGGTTATAGTCGGAGCAGTTTGCCGTATAAGGGATCTGCGCATATTCAACCATAAAGTCAGGATCAAACATTCCAAGCCTAAACCGGGCGGTCATTACCCTCTTAACAGCTATGTCTATGTCTGCCTCGGTAAGTAGACCCCGTTCCACTGATTCCACCAGGTGATTGTAATCAACCCCGCATTCAAGATCAGTTCCGGCTTTCACAGCCTGCGCCGCTGCCTCGGCAGCATCTTTAGCGTAGCCCTGAAACTTATAAAAGTCCGATACTGCCCAGCAGTCGGAGACAATATATCCGTCAAACCCCCATTCATTGCGCAGGATGCCATAGAGTTCATCATTGGCGCATGCCGGGTGACCGCGGAACTGGTTATAGGCTCCCATCACTGAATAAACGCCTCCCTCCCTGACCAGGGTACGGAATGCCGGAAGGTATGTCTCACGCAGGTCGCGCTCACTCACCAGGGCATTGAACTTATGCCTTAGAGGCTCCGGACCGGAGTGCACGGCATAATGTTTGGCAGTGGCTACTGTCTTAAGGTATCTGGGGTCAGAACCCTGCATGCCCTGGACAAAACGCATTCCGAGACGCCCGGTAAGATAAGGATCCTCACCGTATGTCTCATGGCCTCTTCCCCACCGCGGGTCACGGAAGATATTGATATTGGGCGACCAGAAAGTAAGACCGTGATATATGCCATGGTCGCCGCGCCTTATAAACTCATGGTATTTGGCTCTTGCCTCATCCGAGATGGCATTGGCAACATCAAGCATGAGATCTTCATCCCAGCTGTTGGCAATTGTAATCGACTGCGGAAAAACAGTGGCATAGCCGGCCCTGGCAACACCGTGCAACGCCTCGTTCCACCAGTTGTAAGCAGGTACGCCAAGCCGCGGTATGGCCGGTGCGGTATAGAGAAGCTGTGCCGCCTTCTCCTCAAGGGTCATCCGGCCCACAAGATCACCGACACGGTCAGATATGGAGAGATCAGTATTAAGATATGCAGGTTCCTGTGCGGAGACACTCATCAG
>JAQBHM010000094.1:0-3703 GCA_032127795.1 Bacteroidales bacterium
CTTTTGCTCTTGACACCGCTGAGTCTATCCCTGCCCGGATAGTATTTAAACCCGTCCTCACCAATGCTGATGCTATCACAGCCATATGCCTCGAGGCCAACAACTCGCCACAGTGCGCAGGACTTATTGCATGGATGCATACATTTTCACCTGCAAAGATGTGGATATCAGGGCTTAAGAAACTTAACAAGCCTCTTCTTCATTTCCACACACAGTTTAACCGCGATATTCCATGGTCAGAAATTGACATGGATTTCATGAATCTCAACCAGGCAGCTCACGGTGACCGTGAGTTCGGATATATATGTTCGCGACTACGCCTTGACCGCAAGGTGGTGGTAGGTCACTGGCAGGACAGGGAGGCTCTTGATTCAATTGGTACCTGGGCACGCGCCGCTATGGCAGCTCTCGACGCGCGATCGATGAAAGTAGCACGCTTTGGTGACAACATGCGTGATGTGGCAGTTACAGAGGGCAATAAGGTTTCTGCCCAGTATAAGCTTGATTACCAGGTTCACGGATTTGGTGTCGGTGATCTTGCAGCATCTGTGACGGCAGTCACTGACAATGAGGTTGATAAACTTGTCAAAAATTACGGAGATGAGTACAAGGCTTCATCAGCTGTGTTGTCATCAGCTGCTATAAAAGAGGCAGCCCGTATTGAGATTGGTCTGCGTGGTTTCCTTGATAAAGGCGGGTTTAAGGCCTTTACTACCACTTTTGAAGACCTTCACGGCCTTGTTCAGTTACCCGGTCTTGCTGTCCAGCGACTTATGGCTGACGGTTATGGCTTCGGTGCGGAAGGCGACTGGAAAACGGCTGCCCTGCTGCGCTCAATGAAAGTGATGAGTAAGGGGCTCAACGGAGGTACTTCATTCATGGAAGACTATACCTATCACCTCAATCCTGAGAAAATGACGGTATTGGGAGCACATATGCTCGAAGTTTGCCCCACCATTGCCGACGGCAGGCCAACTCTGGAGGTACACCCGCTGGGAATAGGCGGCAAAGATGACCCCGCTAGGCTGGTGTTCAAAACCATGCCGGGCAGAGCCCTGAATGCTTCACTCATAGAGATCGGAGACCGCTTCAGACTTATCGTTAATGCTGTGGAGGTGGTTGAATGCCCTCCAATGCCCAAACTGCCGGTGGCAAGTGTACTGTGGAAACCGTTGCCTGACATGAAGAGCGCTGCCACTGCATGGATCTATTCAGGTGGAGCTCATCATACAGGCTTCAGCCAGGCCCTAACCCCGGAACATATGTCTGATTTTGCCATGATAACAGGTATTGAGTTTATTCTGATAGACGAACATTGTGTGGTGGAAAATCTTAAGAAAGAACTCAGATGGAATGATCTCTATTACCACATTAATAAAGGTATATGCTAAGACTATATTCAAAATATCCAAAACATTACCTGGCAGTCGACTGTATAATCTTTGGATATGATCTTGCCGAAAAGGAGCTCAAGCTTCTCCTGATAAAGAGGAGCTTTGAGCCCGCAAAGGGCAAATGGTCCCTCTCCGGTGGTTTTATACAGGAGGGCGAAGGTCTCGATGATGCTGCTTCCCGAATTCTCTGCAGTCTTACAGGGCTTTCAGACCTTTTTATGCAACAACTGTATACTTACGGTGAGGTCGACCGTGATCCCGGCGCCAGGGTTATTTCAACAGCATATTATGCACTGATCGGGATACATGAGATAGACAAGGAAATTCAGGAGCAGAACGGTGCTCACTGGAGATCCATATCACACCTTCCTGACCTGATCTTTGACCATGATAAAATGGTTGAAAGAGCTCTCTGCGAACTGCTGAGCCTTGTCAAAGTCCAGCCTATAGGGTTTGAATTGCTCCCTGAGAAGTTCACACTGGTACAGTTACAGGAGCTTTATGAGGCTATTTACCAGAAAAAGGTGGATAAACGAAACTTCCGCAAGAAGATACTCTCAATGAACCTGCTCGAGAAACAGGATGACAAGGAAAAGGAGACATCAAAGAAAGGAGCCTATTACTACAGGTTCAATGAAGAGAAGTACAGGCAGTTCACAAGGGACGGCTTCTTCTTTAACCTTGATGTGAACTGATCGGATGCTGAACTGAAGCAGCATTATTATTGAACTAATAATTAGGATTATGCTTGAAAAGCTTAAGGAGGATGTGTTCAGGGCCAACCTTGAACTGGTCAGACACGGGTTGGTGATAATGACCTTTGGCAATGTAAGTGCCATCGACAGGTCATCAAACCTGATGGTAATAAAACCTTCCGGGGTATCTTATGACCAGATCACAGCAGCAGACATGGTTGTTTCAGATCTTGAAGGCAATGTGGTTGAGGGAACCCTGAAGCCCTCTACTGACGCCCCCACTCATGCGGCTCTCTATAAAGCCTTTGCCGGTATCGGAGGTGTTGTCCATACTCATTCAACCTATGCCACCGCCTGGGCACAGGCCGGCAGGAGTATACCATGTCTTGGCACCACCCATGCTGACAGTTTCTACGGACCTGTGCCTGTTACTAGAAAACTGACGGCGAAAGAGATCAGGAAAGACTATGCGCATAATACAGGACTGGTAATAGCTGAAGCCCTGAAGGGAACAGACCCTTTGCAGATGCCTGCAGTTGTTGTTTATTCTCACGGTCCTTTCATCTGGGGCGAAACTGCTTCCAGGGCGGTATATAATGCAGTCATTCTTGAAGAGGTGGCACGGATTGCAGCTGTAACCGTCTCAATAGCTCCCGTCGGTAATATTGAACAGGCGCTGCTGGATAAGCATTTCCTGCGCAAACATGGCAAAAATGCCTATTACGGGCAGAACAAAAAATAAAAATATGAAAAGATCAATCATTCTCCTTTTTACCCTGATTATGGTTTCTGCTCTCCTCAACGGCCAGGAGAAATATAACAGGGTGGTGGTTCTGGCAGGTAATCCGGGGCCCGTAATCAGCAAAGACATATACGGCCATTTCTCTGAGCATCTTGGCACCTGTATCTATGGTGGATTGTGGGTGGGGAAGGACTCAAAAATAGCCAATCTCAACGGGTTGCGTACAGATGTTGTCAATGCCCTGAAGGAAATGAAGATACCAAACCTGCGATGGCCCGGCGGATGTTTTGCCGATACCTACCACTGGCGTGACGGTATAGGGCCGCAGGAGAAAAGAGCATCAATAGTCAATGTCCATTGGGGTGGTGTAACAGAAGATAATTCCTTTGGCACTCATGAGTTTATGGAACTGACTGAAATGGTAGACTGTGATGCTTATGTCAACGGTAATATCGGGTCAGGAACGGTTCAGGAGATGGCGGAATGGGTTGAATATCTGACCTCTGCCAATGAGAGCCCGGTGACGAATCTCCGGAAAGAAAACGGGCGCTCCGAACCGTGGAAGGTCAGATTCTTTGCAATAGGAAATGAAACATGGGGCTGTGGCGGATCCATGACGGCTGAATATTATGCCGGTCTGATGAGACAGTACTCCACCTTCCTCCGTGACTACAGCGGGAACAAACTTTACAGGGTGGCATGCGGACCCTATGGCAGTGATTTCAAATGGACAGAGACACTCATGAAAGACCCGGGGACACGTAATATGTTCCAGGGAATATCTATACATTATTATACAGTTGTCGACGGGTGGAATTACAAAGGATCTGCCACCGAGTTTGATGAGCGTGAATGGTTTGAAACAGTAAGGT
>JAQBHM010000095.1:0-6390 GCA_032127795.1 Bacteroidales bacterium
TTAATTACCGCAATAGTCTTCTATCCCGGCGCTAATTTAAACGATCTGACAGATTCGTAGAAGGAGATTATCTCATCAGGGCTGTCTGTGGCTTCAGTAATTGCCAGAACTACTGCCGCCTGGCTTACTTTTGACAATGTCCGCTCAATTCCTTTAGCCTCAATCGTGTCCTCCACTTTTTCATCTCTCAACCCTGCGGTATCAATGAACCTGAAGAGGAGTCCGCCGAGGTGAATAACCTCCTCAACGGTATCACGCGTTGTGCCCGGTATATCTGAGACTATGGCTCTCTCTTCCTGCAGCAATACGTTCAGCAACGATGATTTTCCGACATTGGTTCTTCCTGCTATCACCACCGGGATCCCGTTCTTAATTGCATTCCCCAGGCTGAATGACGAAGCCAGCTTGTCAACAATACTTCTGATTCTTATAATGGTTTCCGTCATCCTGAACCTGTCGGCAAACTCTACATCCTCCTCACTGAAGTCGAGCTCAAGCTCTATCAGTGCCGCAAAATGAAGCAGCTCCTGTCTCAGCTTTTCAATCTCAGCGGAGAAACCACCCCTGAGCTGTGTGGATGCCAGCCGGTGTGCGGCCTCAGAGTCAGAAGCAATAATGTCAGCCACTGCTTCAGCCTGCGAGAGATCCATCTTTCCGTTCATAAATGCCCTCATGGTGAATTCCCCCGGGACTGCAACCGATGCACCATGTTCAATAAGCAGCTCCATAATCTTCTGCTGAATATAATGGGAAGCATGGCAGCTAATCTCAGCTGAATCCTCGCCTGTATAGGAGTTTGGCGCCTTGAAAACCGTGACAAGGGCCTCATCGACGAATGTTTCACCGTCGGCTATTATCCCAAAATGAACAGTGTAACCCTTTTCATTTGCAACACTGACTCCCTTGCCGGAAGGTGTGAATATCTCTCCAATGATCTTCAGGGCATCAGACCCGCTCAGCCTGATAATACTTATGGCACCGCCTGTGCCCGTTGCAGGAGCAGCTATTGTTGTATCAAATGTGATCTTCATTCCTTGATGACGTCAGTGTACAAAGATAATGATTGGCTTTTTGTTATAATGTTGTAATTTAGTCACATTACAATTAACCGGTTAAATATGAAACAAACGATCACTATTTTCCTGCTCCTGACGCTTGTACTGTCAACAGGATGCAACAGAAATGTCAACAAACTTACAAAAGAGGAAAAGGCTGAAGGATGGCAGCTTCTCTTTGACGGTACCAGCCTCGAACAGTGGAAGAGATATAATGCTGACGGCACAGGCACATGGAGTGCGGAAAAAGGATGTCTGACCGCTGACGGTACAGGTAGTGACAGTACAGGATACATCATTACAGTAAAGGAATATGAAAATTTCGACCTGAAATTTGACTGGAAAATAGACGTAGCTGGCAACAGCGGCGTTCTTTATCATGTTTTGGAATCTGACAGGTTCAGAACGCCCTATCTTACAGGCCCTGAATACCAGCTGATTGATGATGATGGTTTCCCTGAAAAACTTGAAGAGTGGCAGAAAACCGGGGCAGATTATGCCATGTACCTTCCGGACAGTACGAAGAAAAAGCTGAAAGCTGCCGGCGAATGGAACACCTCAAGAATAATCTTTGACAATGGTCATGCTGAATATTGGCTGAACGGAGAAAAACTGCTTGAATTTGAAGCCTGGACTCCAGAATGGTTCGCATTAAAAAATAGCGGGAAATGGATAACTGCACCTGAATATGGGTTGTCATCAACAGGTCATATCAGTCTTCAGGATCACGGAAGCAGAATATGGTTCAGGAATATGAAGATCAGGGAGCTGCCTTCAAAAGAAACCACCGCTGCCGAGTTGTTTAACGGAGTCGACCTGACAGGCTGGATAGCCTACGGTACCGAAAAGTGGTATGTGGAGGACAGCCTGCTGGTCTGCGAAAGCGGTCCTGACAATAAATACGGTTACCTGGCTACCGAAATGTATTATAAGGATTTTGACCTCTCGGTTGATTTCAGACAAATATCTAACGGGAACAGCGGGATCTTCTTCAGGTCAACGGTAGAAGGGACAAGGATCTCCGGATGGCAGGTGGAAGTAGCGCCTAAAGATCATGATTCAGGCGGCATCTATGAATCATACGGCAGGGGATGGCTGAACCAGATACCTGATGAGAAGGAAGAGGTTTTAAAGGTGGGCGACTGGAACACCATGCGAATAAAAGTCACAGGCTCTGAGGTGACAACCTGGCTCAACGGTGAAGAGATGAGTTATCTGAATGACCCTGTGATAGGAAAGGCCAATGGCCGTATTGCACTGCAAATTCATGACGGGGGAGGAATCAAGGTGCAGTGGAAAAATATTGTCATCAAACCGTTGTAACCGGAACCCTGAATAATGTTCCAGAGGTCTTGAGGCTGCTGATTTTCCAGCGAATACCTACAGTTGCAAATAGCATGCATGCCCTTCGCATGGATGCTATATATCTGGTTATCTATATTTTATACTGATTTATAATCTTGACATATTCTCCACAGTAAATATATTGTCAGCAATGGCAGATTCAGTGTTTATATTCTCAAAAATGATCCTTGAGTTTCTTCCGTTAAGGCGATTCTCAACATACATCTCTGTCATTAAGTAGCCTTCTTTGCCGACCAGGGGACGGGTAGCCAGAATGTCAATAGTCCTGAACAGCTGGTTGTCAAAATTGTAAAATTCGATCTTTTTGATCTTCAGATCTTTTTTATCCAGCCAGGTGACCTTTTTTGAATAACCGTATTCGTCGGCTTTCTGTTCGTCAACCGGTACGCTCTGAATGATCCATGTGTCATTGCTTCCTGATCCGGGCATATGGCTTACATTGAAGTCGGAGATTAAAGCTGAAGTCATATCAGCATTTGAAAATTCCGAGCTCATGAAGCTCTTCCCCTTTTCTTTCGTAACAATGCGTCTCGTCCTTTTGAGAGCCGGCAGGTATATCCACATATCATCCTGTGCATCATCATTGTCAATGATGAGCATGGCTGTACCTCTCACATCAGCTGGGTCAATGAACTTTATCATCCTCTTTTCGGTTCCGCCGAATGTCTTTGAAAGCATTGTGACCTTTCTGGTACGGGTAGCGCCGTTCTTTTCACTTATTGTAAGAGTAAGTGTCGACTGCAGATTGCCTGACATAGTGAGGTCACGACTTCTTTCCATCAGTTGCACAGGATCGGTCTGCTGTGCCCGGATAACCTGTACTGACATTAGCGCCAGGACTGGCAATAGTAATAACATCTTTTTCATTTCTTTTATTTTTATTGTTTTTATATGCCATTTCTGCCTCAATGAAGGCAGGCTTGAATTTTAATAGAAAGGCAGGTATGACGATAATTGCAAACATCAGGCACGAGCCTATTGAAAGCAAAACCATATAACCGAAAAACCTTATCGAAAGAAAACCGGACAAGAGGGTTGCTGAAAAGCCGGCCATCACACTGAGAGCATTGATGATAATACTGCGGCCTGTGGTGCTGTAGGTCCTGATAATGGCATCACGGTAGGAGAGTCCCTTCTTCAGTTCGCTGTTGTATCTCCACAAATACTGAATGGTGAAATCGACTCCCACACCTATCATTATTGATGAGAGGAGTGCTGTGGCAGCATCTATGGCTATCCCACTGAGCCCCATGAACCCAAACTGAATGATAATTGATGCAGCCAGGGGTATGGACCCTGTAAGGCCTCCCTTGACTGACCTGAAGATGATGGACAGAAGTATGAATACGGTCAGGAGAGCAAAGAAAAGCGAAGAAAGCTGTCCGTGTATTATCTTCCTGGCAAAGTCAGCCATGATTATTGCATAACCTCCGATGGTGACTTCCGCGGGAAAATCGGCTGTAAATTTACCAATATCGTCTCTTACAGCGCGGATGACCTCATTTTCAGGTTTCGACAGCCGTATGAGAATATGGGCACTGGTGTTTTCAAAGTTCATCAGTTGCTTGAAGTCATCAGGGTCTCCGCTCATATTGTAGAGCTCGAACATCTGTGCAATTGCTTCGCCGGATGCAGGTATCTGATCATATTCCGGCTCATTTGGGTTGTACAACGCCTTGCTCATCTCTCTTACCACATCAGAAATGGAAAAGACATTTCCCACTCCATCAGCTTCCTTTAGATGAAGGGTCAGGTCATCAATCTTTTTCATTAACTGCGGGTCCTTAATGTCACCGCTAACCATCACTGATATTGTCTGGGAGCCTCCGAATTTTGCATTAATGATTTCAGAGGCTTTTCTTACAGGGTGTTTTTGCGGAAAGTAATTTTCCTGGTTGGTTTCAGTCCTGATCAGAAATATTCCGGTGGAAATAAGCAGGGTGACAACAGCAGATATTACCAGAACGCGTGCCGGCCATTTTATGACTGTTGATGCGATTCCGGAAATTACCCTGTCAAGAAGGTCACCGGAACCTGCATGATTGACTGTGAGCTTTTTTGAAGGTTTCCTGAATGAGATCATAGCCGGGATGAGCAGCATACTCAGAGCCAGGGCAATTGAAACACCTATTGCAGCCAGCACTCCCAGCTGCTTTGCCGGTATAATGGAGTGAGCCAGAAGGCCAAGAATTCCTGCCACTGTTGTGAGTCCGCTGAATAAAATGGGCTTGTTAAGGGATCCTGTAATTGACTTTATCATTCCCCTTCTGTCAGGCAGTATCCCTCCACGGCACAGCTCCTGATACTTCGATACCAGATATATGCCATAGTTGTTAGCCACTGAGATCATTATTATCGGGACCAGCAGGCTAATTATTGAAATCTTCCATCCCAGCAGGGGAATAAGCCCCATGGTGACGGTAGTGGAAAGAACCACAACGCTGAATGGCATCAGTACGCTTTTCCAGTCCTTCAGGGTCAGCTTAAGGACGGCAAGCATGATTAACAGGGCCAGCGGTATCAGAACCATTGCATCACGGTTGACATCCTTGCTTATGAACCGCCGTATATATGGCAGTCCTCCGGTGAGGGTTCCGGCACCGCCACCTGTCGAGGCAATTATGGAATCAATTTTACCGAGAGTCTCACTCTCCGGCACGTCACGGTTTATTGTTCCGGTTATTGCGGCAGCCGTAAAGTCTGAAGAAACAACAATATCACGTGCAAAATTATTTGATAATATCTTTTGCCTGAGCTCTGCAAACTGCTCATCGGTTTCAGGGATATCTCCGATAAGCGGGTCAACCATCATCATTCCATCTTCGCCCCTTATATCTCTGGCAGTAAACAAAGAATTGACAGTAGCCAGGCCTCCCAGGCGGCTGAAAGCTCTGTCAACATTCTTTATCTGAATGAGGTCCGGTTCGTTAAGTATTGAAGAGTCTGTAAAGAGAGCGACAATCATGTCCTGTACCCCGAACTGCTGTTCAATTGAATCAGTGGTAACCCGTGACGGCATTGAGCGTGGTACGTAGTTGCGAATTTCCGGGTCTGTCTCCGCAGAAGGGATCAGCAAACCGAAACCTGCTCCCAGCAATACTGCAACTGAAATAATAACCCACCTGTATCTTATGATAAAGTTTGCCATACTTCTAAAAATCTATCCTGAGTGAAATGAAAGCTGCATTCATGAAATCATCGATAATATCGTACAGTCCTCCCTTTGATCCGCTGTAATATTCAAGACCGGCACCAAGGGTCAGCCCATCAGAAGGCTTGTATTTCAGAGAAGGCATGATTAACAGATCATGTGAAGTAAAATTATGGACGGCGGTAATGGAGGGTATCAGCCTCCCGAATAATGTTTCTGCCTCGATTCTGATCCCCACGGAGTGGTAGTATTCCCGTAGCTGGTTATTATATAGCCTGTTGAATGCTTCTGTCTGAAGCCGTACCCACTCAACCGGATTAAATTCCGGGTTGCCGAACAATGCGCCCAGGGCTGCCATATCTGGTTCCGTTCCAATCAGAGGGTCGAAAGGGGCTTCGTAGAAATCCAGAACCTTCTTGCCGTAATATTCAGCAGTTATCCGGAAGATGCCGGGCATCCAGTCCAATCCACCTATCCATTCGATCTGAGGAAAGGGCACTTCTTCGTTATCATGCTTGTCGTCAACAGGTTTAGACCATGAAAAAGTACCCCTTATCACAACGGATGAGATAACACTTTCAATATCCATTCCGGCATTTTTTATCACGTAAGGGACACCTTTCACCAGTATTATCGGTGCCGTTGGAATGGTAAAGTCTGCGGAGAGAAGTTTCAGTCCCGGCATCAGGTCAGGACCGTGAAACCATTGCAGACCTGCATCAAAACCCCTTCGTATAAGGTCTGCACGCACTCCGTATGAGTAGTTGTCGTTTCCTGGCATAACTCCGTCAGGGAGCACAAGAGTGATATTCTCCGGTA
>JAQBHM010000096.1:0-19073 GCA_032127795.1 Bacteroidales bacterium
AAACAATCATGACTCCACAGATATAGACCAGTATTACGGGCTTAAAAAGAGGCGTGAACACAATCAGAAATGTAAAAATGAAAGAGAAAATGGCAGCAATAAACCATGTATTGAATACAACTGACACATACTCCCTGAAAAGCTTCTTCTGGCCTGTTACAGAGGCAATTATTATACATGAAAGGTGTCTGAGGGATGGCGCAGCAGTAAATACTGCAACAAATAGGGCAAAGGTCCTTATCATTTTAATCCCGGGCAGGGGGGCGAGGGTGCCGGTAACTATTGCTGCCGTAACCGCAAAAAGGCTTAAGATGAGCACCGTGAACAAATTCATTGCCATCGGTGGCCATGTGAGGGTCACGGATGTCAGAAGGGCGGGTGGTTTGTATTGGCGACTGAAACTCAGCGACCGGAGGCTTTCAGCAAGATTTTTTCTGGCAAAGGCAGACAACAAAGCAAAGAGCATAAAAGAGAAGGCAAGCACCGCGAAACTGAAGTCAGAATTCAGGTTGCTCCCCGGAACATTCTCTCCTGCGGACCGTAGATCATAACGGTAAATTTCACTGTGACCTTGTGAAACAGTCAGATTAGCACCTGAAACTGATTTCCTGCCGGCTAAGGGAATAATATTACCAAACAGAAATTCTGTCCGGGACATGGTGTCCGGAATGCTGTCTTTAAGAACAGCACTGATGGTGTCATTTATCTGCGGCTCCATCTGCCATGTCAAAAATAAGCCGGTTTACCAGGGAAGAGCTCATGTAGTAATCCGTTGGCAAGCCTGCTGGCGCCAATCCTGAAAAGGGCGGGATCAAGCCATTTTTCACCCAGCAGGTTTTTAACTATGCGGTAATAAACAATTGCCTCTTCCGGTGTGGCTATTCCTCCCGCCGGCTTGAACCCTATCATTATGCCGGTCTCATTGTAATAATCGAGTATAGCCTTGCACATGACCCATGCTGCTTCAGGTGTTGCCGAGACCGGGCTTTTTCCGGTAGAAGTCTTAATAAAGTCGGCCCCTGACTCCATGGCAATCACAGAAGCCCTGTAAATCAGATCACGATCTTTTATTATACCCGTCTCAAGGATCACTTTCAGGGTAGTTTCACCGGCAGCCTGCCTGACAGCTCTCAACTCCTCGATAACCGCTTCATACTTACGGTCAAGAAATATTCCGACAGGCATCACAATATCAATTTCCTCGGCACCATTCCTGACAGCTATCTCGGTTTCCCTCATCTTTACCTCCAGGAATGTCTGGGATGTGGGGAATGAGGCGGATACCACCGCAAGCCTTACTCCGCAACCGTTGAGTCCTTCGATGGCGGTCTGAACAAAATTGGGGAAGACGCACACAGCGGCAACATTCTTCATGCCGGGGAAGTGGTCTTTAAAGGCGCCTACTTTTTCAGTAAAGCCCTTAATGATTCTCGGGTTGTCCTGCGTATTGAGGCTTGTGAGATCGAGAAACGAAAAGAGAGCCTTCATTACGGCTGTTCTCTCTTCACCCACCGCGGGGACGGCGGCTTCAGTAATACCCCTCCTGATTTCGTCAGCGGTGATACCCGGCTTGAGCAACTTCTGATATAACTTCGTCATAATCTGATTAGTATGTATTGAGACTCCTTTTAAACACGACCTGTAAAATCAGGGTCAATTTAACTTTTTTTAATTAAAAGGCGTCAAAGAGTTAAAATCCTATTTTTTCAGAGTGTTGTTGCGGGCGAGGGAGGCGAAAATTCCGGCTATGCAAAGTGCTGAGAATATGGCAAATCCTGTCTTCATACCAGCCAGGAGTTGTGCATAATTTGAGGCATTGATTTTTTCCTGTCCCATAAAGACTGCAAGCAGCATCATGGCTATGCCCATGCTCATGGTCTGTCCCACCATTCTCATTGTGCCGATCATTCCCGAAGCATTGCCGAGCTGTCTCTTTTCCACTGAGCTCATGATGGCATTGGAATTGGGAGAAGAGAAAAGTGAAAACCCCAGTCCCATAAGCACCAGCATGAAGATGATATTGATCAGAGGGGTAGAATCTGTCAGGAAACAGAGCAAAATGAGGCCTGCTGATGTCATGGCCATTCCTATAGAAGCCAGCGCCCCGGGGTTCTGTTTGTCTGACAGTTTGCCGGCGGCAGGGGAGAGCAGGGCCATGGTAATGGGCCATGCCATCAGTATAAAGCCGGCGTCGCGGGGTCCGAGCCCTTTGATGTACTGCAGGTAGAGACTCAGAAAGAAACCTATTGCACTGGTGGCCGAGTAGTGTATTAATGCTGCCAGGCTTGAAAAAGCAAAGACCCGGTTCCTGAAAATAAGGGATATATCGAAAAGCGGATGTGCAGTTCTCTTTTCACGCAGAAGGAACAGCGGAAAGAGCATCATTCCGGTTGCAGTGAGGATCCAGCCGGCAGCAGCGGGAAGTTTTGAAAATCCATACATTATTGCTGCAAGAGAGGCACCGTAAATAAGCGCCCCAGGCCAGTCGAAACCCTCTCCCCGGGCATCGGCCCACTCACCTTTCATCTTTCTGCGTATCAGTATCAGGCTTATTATACCCATGGGAATAAGAAAGGCGAAAATGCTTCTCCAGCCCAGGTATCGTGTAAGCAAGCCCCCAAGGAAGGGGCCGGAGGAAAGGCCTACGTAAACGGCTGTAACATTTATTCCCATCGCCCGGCCGCGTTCCCCGGCCGGGAAAACAGCAGTGAGTATCGCCAGGTTGGTGCCGAATATCATGGCGCTGGCGAGGCCCTGTACTATCCTTACAGCGATCAGCCAGCCAATTCCCGGAGTAAAAGAAAGAAGAATCATTGTCAGGGTGAAGAGAAGGATACCTGCAAAAAACACCTTCTTACGCCCTAAAATGTCTCCCACGCGCCCTGCCGGGAGAAGGAAGATAGCCGTTGAAAGCATATAACTGCTGACTATCCAGTTGAGAGTGACGGCATTGGTGCCGAACTCCTCTCCTATGGAGGGAAGGGCCAGGTTTACCGACGATCCCATAAATGGTGTCAGAAAAGATGCAAAGGCCGTGACCGTCAGTACGGATCTCTTGAGCTCACGTTCTGTCATTCTCTTCTTTTACTGTCTATAAAAATCGTTACAGGTCCGTCATTTACAAGTTCCACCTCCATCATTGTCCCGAAACTGCCGGTCATTACTTTTCTGCCGAGGAGCCTTTCCGTTTCATTAATGAAAATCTCATACAGCGGTAACGCCTTTTCCGGTCTGGCGGCCCTGATATAAGAAGGTCTGTTGCCTTTTTTTGTCGATGCATGCAGGGTAAACTGACTTATAATCATTATCTCTTTTCCTGCATCGAAAGCCGAAATATTCATTACCCCTGCAGTGTCATCAAAAACCCTGAGACTGACAAGTTTGGATGTCAGCCATACGGCATCCTCCCCGGAATCTTCTCCCTCTATTCCAAGAAATACAAGAAGCCCCGGCCCTATTACGGAAAACACCTCCCCCTTAAAAGTTACAGAGGCCCTTTTTACTCTTTGTACAAGGATACGCATCTCAGATTTCCGGGTGTCAAAATTAGTAATAAATCAATACTTTTGCAGCACAACTTCCTGATGATGGATTATATAACACTGTTAGGTATCGCCCTGGGGCTCTCCTTTGACTCCTTTGCCGTTTCACTTTCCTGTGGAGTGGCCCGCTCAAGGATACGCTTCAGTGAAGCAATGCGTATTGCATTTATCCTTGCCCTGTTTCAGGGCCTGATGCCAGTGCTTGGCTATTATCTTGGATCCACCGTCAGCGGGTATATTGGTCAGTTTGACCACTGGATCGCATTCATCCTCCTGAGTTTTCTCGGAGCGAGGATGATAATCGAAGGAGTGAAAAAAGGGACAGAGAAAACTTCATATGACATCAGAAAAATGACCGTTGTCCTGACGATGGCGATAGGAACCAGTATAGACGCATTTGCCGTTGGCATAAGCTTTGCTTTTCTGGATGTGCAAATATGGAATGCCGGCCTTATCATTGGCATAGTCACATTCCTTGCCTCCATGACTGCGATACGTATCGGCAAATCCGCCGGCACTCATCTCGGATCAAGGGTGGAGATTCTCGGAGGCATAATACTGGCTGCAATAGGGCTCAAGATACTTATGGAACACCTTGCCGCCGGATGATTCCGCAATAAGCCTCAACTCTGCCTTTTGCAGATTCAAAAATATGACTTAATGAAAGATGCGGCAGCTAAAATGTTAAAACGGAATCATAAACCGTTCACGCCTGTCAAAGACTGCCATTTCAGAATATCCTGACAATCTGAGCAATCCGTATGCTTCATCAAAAAACTGTCCCACCCTTGAGGGTAAATGAGCATCAGAATTGACACATACAGGCACGCCCTGAGAAGCAAATAGATGGAGATAATTTTTATCAGGATAGAAGTCGTTCAACGGTTTGTTCCGTCCGTTGGTATTCAGTTCAAAAGCAACGTCGTGTGCCCGAAAGGCTGATGCCATCATCCTGTAAAGGTGGCTGATGTCATTTTCCGGCTTGAACCCGTGTATCCTCACAAGGTCCGGGTGTCCGATGATATCGAACAGGCCTGTTGAGGCTGCTTCGCACACGACGGTAAAATAATTCTCGAATATGAGATCTATATTTTTTCCGAAATAGAATTCAGGACCCAGGTCGACAGTTTCTTCTCCCATATAATGGACCGAGCCAATTACATAATCGAATGGAAATGAATCAACCAGGCCTGACAGCTCTTTCTCCTTGTCAGGCAGGTAATCAAGTTCCACGCCCATCCTTACGGCAATTTCGGGAAATTGTTTTCTGAGCCTGGAGATATGATCGGTAAACTCTGGCAGTCTGGCCGGGTTCATTGTCCACTTCTGTTTTTCCGGCACAAGGGCAATATGTTCGGAAAAGCCTATCTCTTTTAATCCGGCATTTATTGCGGCCTTAATATAGGCTTCAGGCTCATCTTTGCCGTCACTGTAGGTTGTATGGATGTGATAATCGGTTCTGTAGATCATAAATTTGAGATACTGCTGTCCAAAAATAGGTAAGGTGAACGAATTAATTGCTGATTTGTTCTAATTTTGCAATAATTCATTACTTCATGTTAGGAACAGAGAAAAAAAAGTGCTCCTGTCTGACTTGTGACTTCCGTGACCTGGTATTTACATATCTTACCAGCACTGATTTTCAGAGGGTTTGTGACAACAAGGTTGAAATATCCTATTCAAAGGGCCAGGTTATTAACATTGAAGGCGACAAGATGGTTGACTTCAAATATCTGAAGAGCGGGTTGGTCAAGCTTTACAAAAGGACAGCGAATGGTGATGAGCAGATAATAGCCATTACCAGGCCATATGAGTTTGTCAGCAACACAAATGTCTTTTCCGAGGGCAGGTATAAATATTCACTTTCGGCCCTTGAAGACTCTGTGGCCTGCACCATCAGTCTGGACCTTATTAAGGAGCTTGTAGAGAATAACGGAAGGTTTGGCCTGCAGCTACTCTCAGTTCTTTCGCGAACAACGGAAAAGATTATTTCCCAGGGGCTTGACATCAGGTCCAGGAACCTTGCCGGCAGGGTCGCATATGTGCTGTCATATTTTTCAAAGGAGGTATATCATTCAAGGGTCTTTGACCTCCCCGTATCGCGAAAGGAGGTTGCCGACTTCATAAGTATGAGCACGGCAAATGTTATCCGCACCTTCTCTGAATTCAAGCGTGACGGGATAATAAAATCATACGGCCGTACCATTGAGATCATTGATGCTGACAAGCTCGAGGTGGTGTCCAAAAGGGGGTAATCCCAGACTAAAGCAACCGGACACCAGCATGAAAAGAGCCCTCACCCTTCTTGCCGCCGTTTATATGTGCCTGGCCATGGCCTCAGGCGCACCTCTCAGCTTTGAACCTGTTGCTAAAAAGCTTCCTGACGGCACCCTAATCAATCTTTTTCTGTCAGGTGACGAGTTCTTCAACTATCTGCATGATGCATCCGGATATCCCGTCGGACAGGGTTCTGACGGATATTATTATTATCTGTTGCAGGATGACGGCAGGTTTGACCTTACACCGTGGAAGGCCGGAGTGGCAGACCCCGGTGATCATCCGGAAATAAGAGTTGTGACAACACCTTCATTGGCCGGGGAAAACCGGATGAAATCGGCTCTTCTGATGGAAAAATACGGAAGCAGGGCGGGTCTCTCTCCGGAAATAAAAGCTTCAGGGAGATTCAACAACCTTGTCATTTACATAAGGTTTAAGGATGAACCGGAATTCACTGTAAAGAGGTCAGACTATGAGGCAAGATATAACAGCGTGACCGACAACTCAATGCGCCACTACTTCCGGGAAGTGTCATATGACAGGATCGATATCATAAGTCATCATTTCCCCGGCGGGGCGGAAGAAGACATCTGTTATACGGATAATTTCTCACGAAATTATTACAGTCCTTACAATATCTCCGCCAATCCCGGGGGTTACAGGAACGATGAGGAGCGCAAGGCCAGGGAACATTCCCTGCTTGCGAAAGCCGTATCCTGGGCATCAGGAAGTTATGACCTTCCCAAGGAGGTGGATTTTGACATGAACCACGACGGCAACTTTGATAATATCTCATTCATTATCAGCGGGTCTGCTGACGGATGGAGCGAACTTCTGTGGCCACACAGGTGGGTTCTCTTTTCCAGCGAAGTAAAAATCGGCAATCTCAAGGTCAATGACTACACCCTTCAGCTCGAAAATGTGAATGTAAAAACGCTTGCGCATGAGATGTTTCATGTACTTGGAGCCCCTGACCTCTATCACTATGAAAACAGCAACATCCCGGTTGGCCCATGGGACATAATGGCAAACGGCAAGGGGCACCCCGGGGCCTGGATGAAATACAAATACGGTGGCTGGATTGACAGGATACCGGAAATAAGACAATCGGGGACCTATACCCTAAAACCACTTACAGGGGCTGAGGACAACGCTTTCATAATAAGATCTCCATATGGCCCGGAACAGTTTTTTGTGGTGGAGTACAGGGTGAGAGAGGGAATGTATGAGTCTGCCCTTCCTTCGTCAGGGATGATCATTCAGCGTATTGACACAAGATACAGGGGCAATTCCGGCGGGCCCCCCGATGAGATTTATGTCTTCAGAAAAAACGGCACCCTCTACTATAACGGAGATATCAGTAAAGCCACCCTGTCTGATCTTAACGATGTCATATCCTTTAATGACTATACAAATCCGTTTTCTTTTCTGCAGGACGGATCAAAAGCGGGAATACGAATTACAGACATAATTTCAATGGGCGACAGCCTGATGTTCACCGTTGATCTTGACAACCCTGTGGGACTGGCAATGGAGCCGGTGGAAGACAATGCCATGGACATCTCCTGGAAGGCTCTCACTCCTACCAGGTTCATTCTGGCAGCGTCAGAAGTCAGCATCCCGGTTACACCGGTCAAAGGGAAGGACTATTTCCCGGGAGACACCCTGGGATCTGTCGCAACTGTTATTTACAGGGGCACTGCCAGAACCTTCAGACAGACCGGTCTGGAGAGCGATAAACTTTATTATTATTCCGTCTGGGCGGTGACCAACAGTGACAAAAACAGTTATTCCCTGCCTGTGGAGGGAGAGAAAAGATCAGGTATTTATATCGTTCCGGGACTGCCGTACATACAGAAATTTGATGATGTCATCTTCGGGCTCCCAAGGGGATGGAGCTCAAGCAAGGGAGATGAGGGCTGGAGCATTATAGGACCGTCACCTGATTATGAAAACGGGTATAGTGTAATTGCCGAGTCTGTGATGTCCGGAAACTGGCTGTATACACCCGGATTCTATCTGTCAGAGGGAGAAAAATACCTTATTACATTCAGCTACAGGAACAGAGAATTCGGAACGAAGGAATCTCTTAACTTCCTCGGGGGGCTTGACCGTAATGACGGGGGGCTCAATATTTTCAATCTCTTCTCAGGGACGAGCATCAACTATCTTGACATGGCAATACATAAGGCTGTCGTTCAGCCAACTGCCAGCGGCCCCTATTATTTTGGATTTAAAACAGGATTTAACGGAAAGGGAGTTGTAATTGACAATTTCAAGGTTGAAAAAGTGCCCCAGGCCACCAAGGTTCATTCACTGCCCGGCGAGTTTTACCCGAACCCCACTTCAGGCGTGATTACGGTGCCGGCAACAGGCACGACCGGCATATCTGTTTTCAGGAGTGATGGTCTGAGGGTCTTTGAGACAGAAATTGAGGCAATGAGAGAGATTGACCTGTCGGGTCTCGGCAGCGGGGCTTATATTATCAGATTCACCACAGCAAGGGGCTCAGGCTCTCATATACTTATAATACAATAGCTTGCCCGGCATATTGCCTGCCTGAACCTTATCGGCAGGAATGCTCATCACATTATCCTGTTGAAGAACATTAACATTTATTCGCGGGGCACGGGAATAATTCCGAAATTTCAATCCATAAAGAAATGATTATGAGACAACTGTTTGCTTCATTACCGGTCCTCTTTCTGGCACTATCAGTCTGTATGCCGGCAAGGAGCCAGACCAGTGGAATTAATTTTCCCGAAAATGACCGTGATACTGCCTTCTACTTTGTGACCGGGTACAGGCACGGTATAAGCTTTTTCCCCCAGGTGAGGCTGTCATCTGTGGAGTATGTGCCCGGTGATAACCTGACCTTTGATACATTTCATTCCAATGATGTCATAAACCACTGGATGAGAAAATGGGCTGATCAATACCCCGGCCTTGTTACACTTTATGAGGTGGGAAAGAGTTATGAAGGAAGGCCAATCATGCAGATGACCCTGACAAACTGCAAAACCGGGCCGGACATTGTCAAGCCGGCAGCATTCTTTGAGGGCAACCGGCACAGCGGAGAAGTCACCAGTGCCGAGTCAGTGCTATGGCTGATACAGCACCTGCTTGCAGGGTATGGCACTGATCCGGAGATAACAGGCCTTATTGACCGGTATGCCATTTACCTCAAGCCTGTAAACAATCCTGACGGTCATAATCTCTATATGAATACGGCACAGAGTAACAGGAGCACTGTTCGTCCTGATGACAGTGACAATGACGGATTGATAGACGAGGATTCGCCGGAAGACCTTGACGGAGATGGTGTTATACTTACTGTCCGGTGGAAGGATGAGGTAAAAGGGACCTTCATACCCGATCCTTCTGACAGTACGGGCAGAATTATGAAACGGGTACCGCGTGGAGAGGGTATATATGCAACATCATCAGAGGGTACAGACAATGACGGCGACGGGCGCATCAATGAGGATGGCATCGGAGGGCTGGATCTCCACAGGAACTATCCCGAAAACTGGAGACCGGAGGAGGAGATGACAGAGCGCGGATTTACCCAGAGGGGTGCGGGAGAATATCCTTTAAGCGAGCCGGAGACCAGGGCTGTATTCTCATTTGTAATAACACACCCCAATATTTACATTGTCAATTCAATGGACACAAGAGTGCCAATGCATCTCAGGCCCCCCTCAACTTCTCCTTCGGAAGAGCGGATGTACCCTGAAGATCTCAGATGGTACAGGCTCTTTGACAGTGTGGGCAAAAGCATAACAGGATATGAAAAGGCAGGCGATGTATACGATGACTATGGCAACGGAGAGCCTATCTTTGGTCATGGACCTGATTTCGGATACTGGTATTACGGCGCCATATGGTACGGTGATGAGCTTTGGAACGGTGCACGCAACAAAGACTATAACGGCGATGGCGAAATTGATCAGGTTGACATGCTTGCCTGGGATGATCTTGAAAATGAGGGAGCAGGATTTATAGAGTGGAAGCCAATAAAACACCCTGATCACCCTGATGCTGAGGTCGGGGGGTTTGACCCCAAGTTTTTCAGCCAGAATGCTCCGGCAAGGCATCTCGAAGAGTGGGCTTCGAAAGAAGCGCTTTTCAATATTGAGATGATAAAATACCTCCCCATCATTGAATGGGAGAGTGTTGATGTAAAAAAGGGCGAAAGCATTGAGGGCGATTCCGCAGACTTTGAGATCAGGGTAAGATTCCGCAATACAGGCAGACTGCCCACGGCACTGCAGCAGGCTCATCTTGTCAAGATAGTAAAGGAGGATGAGGTAAGGCTGGCATTTGATATGAAAGAGGGAGAGAAGCCTGCTTTCAGGATGCTTGACATAAAGCCCTCGCGGCGCGGGGGAGGCGGTATGATGATGTATGATGACAATCCTGATGACAGCAGGCCTGTATCGAAAAGCGTCGGATTTACTGAAGGCGGGGCGGTAAACGAAGCAGTGTTCAGGATCAGGGTTTTAAACAATGCCAGGATAAAGGGTAAGGCCTCGGTATTTACAACCCGTGCGGGGATCCTTAAGGATAAGGAATTTATCATCAGATAATCTCAGCCGGAGCGTAGTACCGAGGCAACGTCAGGATACCTGAAGGTGAAACCTGTTTTCACAAGACGCTCTGAAGATATCCGGCTCCCCGAAGTCAGCATCAGAGACATCTCTCCGAGCACTATTCGCATCAGCCAGACGGGTATGTGAGGCAGAAATACCGGAAGGTGTTTCCGCCGGGCTATTTCATTCATAAGCCCGTCAAGAGTTATATGACCCGGGGCTGTGGCATTGTAGGGGCCTGACATGGAGGACTCTCTGACCGCCATAAGATATACTGCGCAGAGATCGTCAATATGTATCCACGGGAAGTACTGATTTCCCGGTCCGGGCCTGATGATGAGCCCGGCAGCAGCAGGCCTTTTTAACTTCGTCAGTACAGATCCGCTCTCAGCAAATACTACCGAAGTCCTGACAATTACCACCCTGACTCCGGCTTCACTGAAAGGGCTCGCTGCCTCTTCCCACAGGCGGCATGTTTCGCCCAGGAAATCTGCAGCCGGGGAATCAGTCTCCGAAAGAATCGTCTCCGAGGTGACTGCGCCGTAATATCCTGATGCAGATGCAGTAATGAATGCTGAGGGCTTTATACCGGCTCCCACCGTTTTTGCAAAGAGCAGCCCGGCAGAATCTACCCTGCTTGAGACTATCTCCTTTTTTCTTTTTTTGCTCCATCTTCCGGCTCCTATATTGGCGCCGGCAAGGTGTATGATAATATCTCCGGAGCAAAATGCATCACTGTCGGCATATGATAACCCGGGATCCCATATGTATGATTTTTCCCTGCCGCCGCTTTTTCTTCTGCGTGTGAGATGCACCACATCATACCCCTCCTCTTCCAGCAGGCGGCTCAGATGTGTACCAATCAATCCGGTAGCACCCGTTATTATCACACGCTGCATATCTCAGTCAATTTTTTCAATGATATCCACTACATCGGTGATGCACTTTTCACATACTTTCCCTGTCAGTCCTTTTGATTTTATCGCACTCTTTCCTTCCGGCGTATTAATATCTTCTCCCAGCAGTTCTGAACAGAGGTCTGTGCCGTTTCTCTCGACGAACTTCATATTTAAGTTTCGGACCAGGTCATATACCTTTTTTTTCTCTTCCTCTGAGGGTAGGCCGTCAGTTCCGTGACGCAGGCCGAAGAGAATATATGCCCCTGTGAGTGCGCCGCATGTCTTTTGCATTCTTCCCATGCCGCCCCCGAAGCCGGCGGCGGCCTTGGCGGTAGCGCTATCCTCCTCTGAAAATGTAAGTGTCACTGCCTGTGCACAGTTATATCCTGTCCTGAAGAAGCCGAGAGCCCTGTCCTTTTTATCCATTCGCTTTTTCTTCAAAAATATTAAAAATTTAAAGCACAGGAGCACTACCTTTTTGATATGATTTTGAAATGTTCTACTTTTAACGTCTGCATTAAATCATTCAAAACAACAAAAGAAAATGGCAAATCAGAAGAAAATCAAAGGTGTGATAGGCATCCTGACCGGCGGTGGTGATGTTCCGGGTCTCAACCCTGCTATCAGGGCTGTGACTATCAGGGCGAACAGGGAAGGATACAGGGTTATTGGCCTGCGTCGCGGATGGGGAGGAATCATAGAGATCATCAGGGACCCCAAGGCTGACAACAGTGAATGTTTCCAGCTTCTTACAGACGATATTGTAAACAAGTCAGGAAGAACAGGCGGCACATTTCTTCATACCTCACGTACCAGGCCCAGCCATGTTCCGAAGGAGTATGTTCCTGACCACCTGAAAGATATTTATAAAGACGAAATGAACGACCTGACACCCGAGGTAATAAAGAACCTTGAGTGGCTGGGTATAGACTTTCTTATACCCATTGGCGGAGATGACACACTCAGCTATGGCGTTCACTTATACAAGCAGGGAGTGAAGGTTGTTGCCATACCCAAGACCATGGACAATGATGTGCCGGGAACAGACTATTGCATAGGCTTCAGCACGTGTGTGACGCGTACCATTCAGATGACGAACAGTCTACGTACTTCTGCCGGATCACATGAGCGGCTTATGGTGCTTGAGGTCTTCGGTCGCTATGCCGGATTCACCGCCATGCTTCCCACGATGGCAGGTTCTGCAAACAGGTGCGTAATACCCGAATACAAGTATGATATTGAGCTCCTGGCGCAATTAATGGTAGAAGATCGCAACTCAAACCCGAGCAAATATGCTGTGGCACTTGTTTCAGAAGGATCCCTTTTTCGCGGTGGAGACATGGTTTTTGAAAATACCGAGAGAGATGCTTACGGACATGCCAAGCTGGGCGGAATAGGAGACCTGGTATCAGCGGAACTGAAAAACCTTTCTGCAAAGTTCAACAAGGGCAAAACCATCAATGTCATAAACCAGAAGCTTGGTTATATGGTCAGGGGCGGTGACCCTGATGCTGTTGACTCTATCGTGCCTATGGCTTACGGCAACCTGGCCCTGGATCTGATAATGAAAGGCATACACGGCAGAGTGGTAGTTCTCAAGAATGGCCGCTATGACAATGTGCCTATTGACGTTGTTACTTCATCAAAGAAAGTAGTAAAGGTATCTGAGTATTATAATACTGAAAGACTGAGACCCTATTATTCCAATTTTGAGATGAAGCCGTTCTTCCTTATGGCAGCTGAATATTAGCAGATAAGAGAAACAATGAATATAGAAAGTGATATCTGGCATAAAACAGATATCATTTTTTTTATTCTATTTTTGTCCGAAAAGAGAGGTAGTTGAAGCAGGGAATAGTCATCAAATCTACAGGCAGCCGCTATAAGGTCCTCGATGACGAAGGCATTACTCATAAATGCGGTATTAAGGGGAAATTCAGGGTAAAGGGAATCAGGACCACAAACCCTGTCGCTGTGGGTGATCATGTCTCGTTTGATGAGATTGACGGCATCATAACTGCCCTTACCCCCCGTCGTAATTATATGATACGCAGGGCCTCCAATCTCTCGAAGGAGTCACAGATCATTGCGGCGAATATTGATCAGGCCTTCATCATGATAAGCATAAAAATGCCTGAAACGCCCGTTGAATTCATAGACCGTTTTTTGGCTACAGCAGAAGCTTATCGCATCCCTGCTTCCATCATTATCAACAAATCGGACCTTCACGGAGAAGCGGAACAGGCTACGGCGGAGAAACTGCAGAGCGTTTACAGACGAATAGGATATGAAACCTACATCGTCTCTGTAGAGAAAAAAGAAAACCTTGAAATACTGAAAGAATCATTGCACGGGCGTACAACTCTTATTTCAGGCAATTCGGGTGTTGGCAAGAGCTCATTCATAAACTGGCTTGATCCTTCACTGAAAATCAGGACCGGCGTTATTTCCGAGTATCATGAGCAGGGAAAGCACATGACTACATTTCCCGAGATGCATCCCATTCCCGGTGGCGGGTTTGTCATAGATACTCCCGGGATTCGCGGATTCGGGGTGATTGATTTTGCCCGGGACGAGATATACCATTTTTTTCCGGAGATATTCAAAATCTCTTCCCGTTGCCGTTTCCACAACTGCCTTCATCTTAATGAACCTGAATGTGCAGTGCGTGAGGCAGTGGCTAAAAGTGATATAGAACCATGGCGCTACAGAAGCTATATAAGCATGTTGCTTGAAGAGACATCGAAATACAGATAATACCTTATTTTTACAACCTAATACAATCCTGGATGAAGAAGATAACCATTATTACCTACAGCGCCTTCCTGCTGATAATGGTGATTAACATTGCTTTTTACAAAAGCCTTTATAACAATCAGGTGGAATACTCTGTTAAGCTGCTCGAAAAGCAGGTAAGAACAGTGGGTTCCGAGGTTGACACCACCAGTATGCATCTGATAAGCGACCTCACTGAGATTAATTCTTCAAATGATCTTGCTCTTTTCTTTTCTGACAAAGCCGTCAATGAACGTATAAAAGAGAAGATAAAGCTTTACTATTCAAAATATAAAGAGATCATTGTCAGCATGATGTTATACAATAATGCAGGGGATGTATATACACTTTTCAAGGATGAGGAGAGAAACTCATGGCTTGACGGCTCATACAGAGCACAGACCCAGCCTGAGATAGCGGAACGTGAAAGGATAGAACCCGACAGGGATAAGTTCAAATATTATGTTCCGGTAGTAATTGACGGCAAAGTGGCAGGTAATTTTGTGATCACCGTTGACATTACCAGGTACTTCTCAACCATTCTATCAAAATATTTTCTGGACGGACATCAGTGGCAGTGGCTTATTAATGATGAAGGAAACGTGATATTTGATAATCAGAAAGGTATTATCAGCTATTCACAGATGAAAAAGATCAGCGACAATCTGACTGAGAGAAAGTCTGGCCGGTTGATACATAATATGGATACTGGTGCAGGATCAGACGGAATACTCTCATCATACTACCCTGTAACCTTCCTGGGGATGAATTACGGACTGGTCTTTTCCCAGCCTACAGAATTCCTCCGGAAACATATCCTTCGTGACGCCCTCCTTATGGGCCTCCTCACGCTGGCTGTCATTTTATCTGTTTTCGTCTTTTACAGGGTTCAGTTCAAGAGACAAAAACAAAAGTTCAAGGCAACAAAAGCTTCTGAAAATACGCTGGTGAGCATCATTGACCAGATGCCGGTGGGGATGGTTGTCTATAACCGGAACATGGAAATACTCAGGGCTAACAAGCATGCAGCAACGCTTTTCTCTTATGAGAACGAGAAACATATGACAGGCAAGCTTGTTCCGGACCTCTCCGGCAGTGAGTATGCAGGTGATTTTAACGGGCAGTTCGGACAGGGAAAGGTAATCAGGCTGGCAGGACCTTCAGGAGACAGGATGGTCTTCCGCAATAACCTGCCGGTGGTATTCAGCGGTGAAGAGTCAACACTTGAGGTGTTTATAGATGTCACTGCCCTTGAGTCTGCCCGCAAACAGGAGGCTGAAGCCAATATTGCCAGATCGGAGCTCCTTGCCCGCATGAGCTTTGAGATAAGGACTCCTCTCAATGGCATTATAGGAATGACAGAGATGCTGAGCCGGGCTGGACTGTCAGAAGAATCTGCAGAGGTGGCCAAGCTGTTGAGACGGTCGGCAGATCTTCTTTTGAATATTATCAATGATATATTTGACGTCTCCAAGGTTGAGACAGGTAAGATGATCCTTGATGAGATCCCCTTCATGCTCAGGGAGGAAATATCTTATTGTTTTAATCTTGTTAAGCGTGAAAACCCAGAGTCATTCGTCAGGTTTAAATCGGATATTGATCCAGCCGTCCCTGATCATATTATAGGCGACCCTTACAGACTGAGGCAGATTATTACCAACCTGCTATATAACTCACTCTCCAGCACACAAACGGGAGAGATCTTTCTCACATGCTCCGTGGCTGAGGCTAACGGTAATGTTTTCAGGCTTGCCTTTGCCCTCACTGATACGGGGAAGACCTATTCAAGAGCAGAGATCAAGAAACTGTTCGGTGAATACATTACCGGACGCAATGCCAGGGAAGTTTGGGCTGAGGAGCTGAAACTGGGTCCGATACTTGCCCGCCATCTTATTGAGCTTATGGGCGGAGAGCTTGTAGCTGTCAGTCCTGCAGTAAAGGAGTCCTCCGGTCGTGAGAAAGGACTGAAGGTGTCATTTGAAATCACAGTCCATCTTAATGAAAGACTGACAAAGTCCACAGACCTGTCCGGATACAGAAAGATTACCGATATACGTACACTGGCAATAACGGGTGGCGAGGGACGTGACGACGATTTCCTGAGTGTAATTCACAGGCTTGGACTGCCTGTATCTGTGACGAGCTTTCAGAAAAACACTGTCTCACAGATCAATGCAGACAGAATAAACAATCCGGAGAGATATATTCTCCTGGTGATCTTTGATGAGCCTGATGCTGACGGCTTTGCCGTTGCTGAAGCTCTCCGTGCCGCGAAGCTGGCAGAAGAATATGTCATACTTATGTTTACCTCCAATGATCCGAAAGGTCATTACTCCCGGTGTGTTGATCTGGGCATTGATCATCTGCTTGTCAAGCCTTTTGCCAGTGAGGACCTGCTGAATATCTTAAAGGATCATTTCCCTGCTTTGCAGGATGTGATGGGTAGTGGCAATTCACGCGGGAAGAGCGCATCCGCCTCTGTGCTTGTGGTTGATGACAACTACCTGAACAGAAAGGTTGTAGGATCACTCCTGAAGGTACTGGGTATTATGGCTGAATATGCCGAGAGCGGGAGCGAAGCAATTGAAAAGGCGAAAGAAAAGCCTTTTGACCTGATATTAATGGACCTTATAATGCCTGAGATAGACGGATTTGAAGCTGCCCGCACGATTCTTGACTTTGACAGGAGTGCAATTATTGTTGCTCTTTCGGCAGATACTATGCCGGATACAAGGGTTAAGACCGAACAGACAGGAATGAAGGAGCTGCTCGCAAAACCGGTCTCCGTGGAGGACCTGAGAAGAGTTATAGAAAGATATCCTAAGTCATGACCGATGGCGGAGACGCTTAAAAGACTTCCAGCTGAAGAATTTCTGAATCTTGCATCATCAATTCCCGTTATTGACGTCAGGTCACCTTCAGAATATGGTTACGGCCATATCCCCGGCGCTTTCAACATCCCGCTCTTTGATGACAGGCAACGCGCAGAGGTAGGAACAATATTTAAAAAGGAAGGCAACCTGCAGGCCGTCATGAAGGGGATTGATCTTGCCGCCCCGGAAATGACCGCCAGGCTAAAAAGCGCGATCACGCTGGCAGAAGATGGGCGTCTGCTGGTTCACTGCTGGAGAGGAGGCATGCGCTCAGAAGCCATGGCCTGGCTATTCTCCGTCGGAGGGCTGACGCCTGCCCTGCTCGAAGGCGGCTATAAAGCTTACCGGAATTTTATTCTCCGTGAGCTCGGCAGAGAGCGCCGGTATATTCTTCTGGGCGGGTTGACAGGCAGTGGCAAGACACATATTCTCAAAAATATAGCACTCATGGGCAGGCAGGTGACAGACCTGGAGGGGCTCGCATGCCATAAGGGCTCTGCCTTCGGAGCACTGGGGCAGCCCCCGCAACCCTCATCGGAACACTTTGCCAACATGCTCTTTGCCGATATTGATAAAAAGAGCAGCGATGAATTCATCTGGCTGGAGGATGAGAGCCGTAATATAGGCTCTGTTTTTATGCCTGACGACTTTTACGTCAGGATGCAGGAGTCTCCGGTGGTGGCGCTGATGATGAGTATTGATACCCGCATGCCGCGACTTCTTGAAGAATATACCGCTTTCCCCGTTGAGATGATACTGGCATCAGTATTAAAGATTTCCAAACGGCTCGGAGGAGACAGGACAAAGCAGGCAGTAGAGGCTGTGGAGCACCGTGACTTTGCTACAGCCATCAGGATTACCCTTGAGTATTATGACCGTGCCTACAGCTATGGTCTGTCAAAGCGTAAAAACAGTCAGGTGGTTGTTGTGGAGACAGATACGGATGATCTTTCGGTAAATGCCAGAAAAGTTCTTGATGCCGCTGAAACTATTAAGTAAGCGTCATTTTTTTCTGATCTCCGAGGCATCAACCCATCTGTATACTTTATCAGCCCTTCTGACAAGTGAGTCAAGGGGCACGGTACAAAGGGAGCCTTTTGCAGCAGATGCTACAGGGAGCGTCTCCTGGTCCCGCAATTCATTTACGGTATGCTCTATGACACCGGTGGTAGGGCCGGTGATAAGAATTACGTCATTTATGTTCAGGCTGCCGGTCTCAAGCTTTATCTCAGCAACGTTCAGTTTTTTGAAATAGTTGGTCACTTTTCCGAGGTAGATCCTTCTCTTTGTCGCCGCGGAACCGTAGGTGGTACTCCACTCTCCCAGCTTCTGCCCCAGATAGTATCCGTTCCAGAACCCCCTGTTAAATACTGAACTGAGGCGTTCCATCCAGTATGTTACCTTCTCTTCAGAGAAAGAGCCGTCAGCTACTGCCGCCGCCGCTTCGCCGTAGCAGAGGGATACTGTCTTTACATATTCCGGAGAGCGTGCCCTCCCTTCTATCTTAAGCACACGTGCCCCGGCATCTATTATCTGGTCAAGAAAACTGATTGTGCAGAGGTCTTTGGGTGACATGATGTATTCATTGTCAATCTCAAGCTGATATCCTGACTCCTTTTCTGTGACTGTATAGGCCTTTCGGCATGTCTGGTAACAGTTTCCCCTGTTTGCGGAGGCATTGTTCTCATGAAGGCTGAGATAACACTTGCCTGAAATTGCCATGCAGAGCGCTCCGTGCACAAACATTTCGAGTCTCATCAGCTCGCCTGCGGGGCCACGGATATCATCCTGCACAACTGTCTCATGTATATGACTTACCTGTTGAAGGTCAAGCTCTCTTGACAGTACTGCCACGTCAGCCCACTGAGAGTAGAAACGGAGGGCTTCCGAGTTTGAAATATTCAGCTGAGTTGATAGATGAACCTCCATACCCTCCTCCCGTGCAGCCATGATGGCTGACTGGTCGGTGGCAATGACAGCGGTAATGCCTGCGGCTTTTGCGGCGGCAATGATCTGTCTCATCAAGGCCGCTTCATCATCATAGACATCCACATGGAGGGTGTGGTAGCTTTTGAGACCCTTGTCATTGGATATCACTGCAATCTTTGCCAGGTC
>JAQBHM010000097.1:0-12297 GCA_032127795.1 Bacteroidales bacterium
TGGGCCTTGCAAGCGACTCAATGGGTGTTACATTCGGTATGGGCGTGTTGCTCTTATGTGCCGCCTATCTGCTCATTGTTTCCTGGATCATAATACGCAAAAGGAGCGTGCCGGAATAAAAGGATCATTCATACCTGCTCTTTCTCTTCATCAGCTTCTCGATTTCAACGGGTTCTTTTGGTGTGCCCGACGAGAGTATCTCTTGTCCGTCAACAGTGATAAGAATATCATCTTCAATTCTCACGCCGGTGTTTTTGTATTTTTCAAACACCGGGGCAACCACTCTGATGAATGTGTCAATCTCCTCCTTAACAGTTTGCGAAGCCGATGAGGCGGCAAGTGAATTAAGCATTCCCCCACGGAGGTATATTCCCGGTTCTATTGTTATTACCATCCCGGGCCTGAAGACTGATTCATCATATTCAGTAAGCTGATAGGGGTAGAGGTCATGGATATCAAGTCCGATGTGATGAGTGCAGGTATAGAGAATATATAGATTTTTCTGCCATTGGCTGGTGGTGTCTGTAACCAGTCCCAGCTTGTACAGTCCTCTCATTATCACAGCTGTAGCCCTGTCATGCGGCCCCAGGCTCCGGCCTCCGGGAAGCATCTCCCTGATAGCCTCATTCTGAGCCTCAAGAACAATATTGTAAATATCAAGCTGCTCCTGTGTGAATTTTCCTGAAACAGGAATGGTTCTTGTAATATCAGCCTTATAACCTTTGTTTTCTGCTCCGATATCCATTACCACCAGGTCTCCTGACTTCATCTGCCTGCTGTTCTCATCGTAATGCAGGATGGTTGAGTTGCTCCCTGATCCGATGATGGTGGTAAAGCCCGGCCCGTCACAGCCTCTTGACCTGAATGTATGTTCAATAGCAGCTTCGAGCTCATACTCCCACCTGCCGGGGGCTGTCAGCATCATTGCCTGGCATTGTGCCTCAGCAGTTACAGTGATGGCCTTCCTCAGCATGCTGATTTCGTAATCGTCCTTCACCAGCCTCCTGTCATTCAGAATTTTCCTGGCATCCATTATTACCGGATTTGTGCCCTCAGGAATGACCTGCGAAAGAGTCTCGTGAATGAGTTTGGATGTTCTGACGGTCCATATGGTATCATACTTTTCAAGAATAGCCGGTGCAATCTTCAGGAAAGCATTGAATGGATATGCAGTATCAGCCTTGAATACTTCCATTGCCTCCAGAAGTCCCGGCTCCAGGTTGTTCCATGACTGACGCGAAGGATCAGCGGATGTTATAAAAAGTGAGCTCTTTACCTTTTCCCCAGGTTCAATAATTATCCATGCACCGGGAGTCTCCCATCCTGTGAGGTAGTAGAAATATTTAGAGGACGAAACATCATTATGCCCGTAGGGTGTTCTCAGAATGCCCGGGATAACCAGTGCTCCGCCTCCTGTCTCCTTCATCACAGCTTCGCGTCTCGCAGAGCAGATTTCAGGAAGGGCGCCCTGACCGTTGAGTATCGTGGAAGATATTGACAGCACAAACACTGTCAGTAATTTCTGAAATTTCGACTTGTATGACATATTACTGATATTTTTCCCTAATTTAGTTGTTTATCATTAAAGCCGGGATATCATGAAACATATTATTCCCATATTGCTGTTACTGCTGCTCTGTTCCTGTGGAGGGAAAGTAAATAAACAGCCTAACATCATCTTCATTATGACAGATGATCACGGTTATCAGGCTATCAGCGCCTATGACGGCAGCCTGAACTCTACTCCGGAGCTTGACAGGCTTGCCAATGAGGGGGTAATATTCCGTAACAGTTTTGTATGCAATTCTATCTGCGCTCCCAGCCGTGCTGCACTTCTGACAGGTAAGCACAGTCATGCCAATGGCCATCTTGACAACAGGGCCAGGTTTGACAGTTCACAGGTGACTTTTCCAAAACTGCTTCAGGAGGCTGGATACGAAACAGCACTTATCGGGAAGTGGCATCTAAAAAGCGATCCGACAGGATTTGATTACTGGAATATTCTTCCCGGTCAGGGTAGTTATTATAATCCCGATTTTATTGAGATGGGCAGAAAGTACCGTGAAAAGGGTTATGCAACAACACTCATCACTGACATGGCCATTAAATGGATAAGTGACCGGGATACATCCAAACCCTTCTGCATCATGGTGCACCATAAGGCCCCTCATCGTAACTGGTTTCCTGACACAGTTGACTTTGACCTTTATGATGGCAAAAGATTCCCTCTTCCCGGAAATTTCTTTGATGATTATTCAGGACGCCTGGCGGCCGGGTTGCAGGAGATGAGCATTGCCATGGACATGCGTCTTTCCTCCGACCTCAAGATCAAGGGTGCTGACGGTGACAGTATCTCAAAGATAGAAATGGATTACCTTTCATATCTTAAGAACAGATTGTCACCGGAGCAATATAAGGCGTGGAACCGGGAATATGACAGTATCAGCGCTGAGTTCCTCAGAGACCGTCCTGAAGGAGACTCACTTGCCGTCTGGAAATATAACCGTTATCTGACTGACTATCTCAGAACCGTAGAATCCGTTGACCGCAATACAGGCAGGCTGCTTGATTTTATTGATTCTGCAGGACTGAGAGAAAATACTCTGGTGGTCTATACATCTGACCAGGGATTTTATCTTGGGGAACACGGATGGTTTGATAAGAGATTCATGTATGAGGAGTCATTCAGAACACCGCTTCTAATGAGGCTGCCCGCCGGATATAAGGCAAAAGGCTCTATAGATCAGATGGTTCAGAATATTGACCTCGCACCCACATTCCTTGAAATGGCAGGAGTTAAACCTCCACCGGAAATGCAGGGACTGTCAATGATGCATATTCTCAAGGGAGAGAAAGGCAGAAAATGGCGTGATGCAGTCTATTATCAATACTATGAATACCCCGGTGAACACCAGGTGAGACGTCATTACGGAATACGTACTGACCGCTACAAGCTGATACACTTCTACAGAGACATTGATGCCTGGGAACTGTATGACATGGAGAGTGATCCTCATGAGATGAAGAACCTGATTGATGATCCTGCTTACACTGCCGTGCTGAATGATCTCAAGATCCGTCTCGGTGAACTCCGCAAGGCATACGGTGTGCCGGAAGAAGAATAAGAACCCCTGTTTTCGGTTGTTATTTCCCGGATATCTCTTTTGCCAGCAGATACAATGTATTGGCGGAGCTCTTTTCTTTACCTGCCGGGGCTGCCCCGTTCTTCTTAATCTCCCTGAAGCTCTGCATGAATTCTTCAGCACTGCCCCATTCTGTCTGCAGGATCCCGGCATAACGGTCCTTCATTGCTTTGTTGGATGACTCAATAAATGTGCGGGTGTTTTCAAGTTGCTTCAGGGCCACTTCCGGAGAGCGGTAGGGGCATGTCAGTACCGTGAAGCCCTTGAATGCAAACATTACTGCAGACAGGTCCGGCCGCTCATAGTGCCAGTCGCATATGACCACATCAGTGTAGATCATGTCAATGGCACGGTGGGTATTATTCATGCTTGCTTCCCACATACCGTAGCCTGTTTCTTTTCCGTCAATAAGCCTGTCGCCCCATATCCAGAGTCGGGCGCTTTTTGAGGCCAGAAAATTCCGGATGGTGTTCACCTCTCCGGCAAAAAGCTCGGCTTTGTCCCTGCCTGAGCATCTGGGACATTTGTCCTCACCTATGTAAAACACTTCATCCATTCCGGCATGGAAGGCATCTGCCTCAAACACATCAACAATTTCACCCACAATATCAAATACCACCTTATGAACGTCAGGATGAAGCGGGCAGTAGCTCTTGCAGTACAGACCATCAGGATTGGGCCATTCATATTTTTCAGGTAAGGAAACCCAGGGCGTCTCATCAAACCGGGGATAAACTGCAAGGAGTTTCTCTGCCCCGGAGTGCCACGACTGATGGCCTAACAGGTTTATTTGCGGTATAAGCTGAATGTCAAGTTCTTTGCATGTGTTCACAAGAATTTTGACATCAAGCTTTGTCAGAGGGTCATCATTCCTCAGTTCAGGGTGCGTCTCATAAGCATAGTTGTAATCAACCCTGAGAACCAGGGTGTTGACACCCAGGGGTGCCAGGTCTTCACGAATGAATTTTTCGAAATCCTTCACATTCTCGTGCCGCGGGGCAGCGATGCACAGGCCCAGTACCGGAAAATCGCTCCTGGCAGCCACCTGCGGCAACACGAAAAGTGAGATGACCATAATGATAAAAATCTTCTTCATGGTTCTTTTTTTTAGGATGAAATGATCCACTAATTCAGGATCACTTTTATGTATGACTAAAGTAAAAAAAAAATATCTCATAACAGGTTTTACCTCTTAAAACGTATTAAAAGACTCCGGTATTAATTTTATATTTACAGCTAATAGATTTGTAATATTCATCATCAACAGGAATGAAAAGAGAGTCAATAAAAAGGAGAGAATTTCTCCGCAAGGGGGCCTTTACAGGATTGGCTCTGACCGTTATCCCGCGTCATGTGCTGGGTGGCCGGGGTTTCCTGGCGCCCAGTGACCAGCTCACAAAAGGTATCATAGGTGTAGGAGGAATGGGCTTGGGGCATTTTGGCTACGAAGGGACAAGACTTCTCGCCATCTGTGATGTCGATGCTTCGCATTTAAAGGCAGCCCTTGTGGAAGGCGGAAAGGGAGTCAAGGGGTACCATGATTTCAGGGATCTTATCGCCAGACCTGATATAGATATAGTACATATAGCCACACCGCCGCACTGGCATGGTATCATGGCAAAAATGGCTGCTGAGGCAGGCAAGGATATATGGTGCGAGAAACCGATGACCCGTACCATTGGGGAGGGACTCAAAGTCATTGAGGCGGTGAAGGCCAACGGGAGAATGTTCAGGCTTAACACCTGGTTCAGGTTCAAAAACCAGTTTTACGGTCTCGGCACTGATGTAAAACCTTTGAAAAAGATCATTAGCAGCAACGTGCTC
Source organism: Bacteroidales bacterium (assembly GCA_032127795.1). GTDB lineage: Bacteria > Bacteroidota > Bacteroidia > Bacteroidales > VadinHA17 > SR-FBR-E99. The sequence goes on from JAQBHM010000097.1 coordinate 4,968, forward strand.
GGATGGCCGCTCAAGGTTACCGTAAGCGGGATCACAGGTTATGACTGGAAATTTTACTGGAGCGGGCTGACTAACCTTACGCCTATGACCCCGCCCCAGGAGCTTGATTATGACCTCTGGCTCGGACCGGCACCCTATAAACCCTATAATCCTGAGAGAGTCCATGCAAAATTCAGGGGCTACTGGGATTACGACGGAGGAGGACTGGGAGATATGGGACAGCATTATATTGACCCGGTTCAGTATCTTCTGGGGAAAGATGACACTTCTCCGGTGTCTGTGGAGATAGACGCTCCCCAGCAGCATTATGATGCCGTAGGATCATGGCGAAGGATTACATATACTTACGAAGACGGATGCCAGATAATCCTTGACGGTGAGAACCGTGACAAGGATGCTGCCTTTATTGACGGCCCTTATGGCAAAATATTCAGGGGATTTGTCTCTGATGTGCCCAACCTTCAGAAACTTATTGATAACCTTCCTGACCCTGATCCCCAGGTGACTGTTTTCTCTGATTCTGTCAGGACACGCAAACCGTTCGCGCTGAATGAAATGAATGGACACAGGTCATGTACTATAGTCAATATGGGTGTTGTGGCACTGCGCCTTGGCCGTAACCTGAAATTTGATCCTGTGAAACAGGTATTTATTGATGACGATGGGGCAAATGCCCTTATCAACCAGCCTATGAGAGGCGAGTGGCATATCTGAAATAACTAATATTACTATGAAAATTATAAGAAAGTTATTATTGTCAGTAGGTCTTCTGACAATTTCTGTTGTTTTTAATGCGCAGGATATCAGAACATTAGATACTCAAGTGGCCGATCTGCTTGCCAGGATGCCTGCTAAAGATCCGGATCAGTCAGCAAGGCTTATGGATGAGATGTACTCCCTGGGAGATAAGGGCACCGCACTTATATGTGAGCAGGTAGTGCAGGCCGGAACAGGAGATGATACCAGGGCCAGGTATGCGATATCTTCGCTTAGCAGTCATCTCTCAAAGGGATCTGATAATGACAGAAAAGGGGTATGGGAAAAGCAATGTCTGCGATTTATGAAAGATGCAGGCAGCTATGAGGTGAGGCTTTTCTTCATGCGACAGATGAATCTTATAGGGTCTGACGTTGCCGTGGAAGCCTTGTCGCCGTGGGTAAACCATGAGGTGATGTGCAGTGATGCAGTAATGGCTCTTCAGGCAATAGGTACAGATAAGGCACAAGAGATGCTTGCCTTCACGCTTGCCAAAGCTGAATGCCCGTGTGCATCCCAGATCATGGTTGCCCTGGCAGCCAGTAATTATTCATCTGCTGTAGATGACTATATCCGCTGGTATGAGAGAGGCACTCCTGCCGAGAAGTCCGCCGCCCTCGGTGCTTTGGCTGTCAGTGGAAGATCCGAAGCCCTTCCGGTACTGACGAAAGCTTCAGAAAATGCCGGTTACAAATGGGAACGTACGGGTGCGGTATCAGCCCTGCTCTTATATGCAAAGCAGGCAGGAATGGCCGGGGATAAGAGAACCATGGATAAAATTACAAGGACGGTAATGTCAAAAAGCAACACCGGTGAAACCGCCGGCCAGAGGCTTGCTGCCATGAACGTAATTGTGTCAGTGGAGGGTGAGAAGGCACTGCCATTGCTGCTTGATGCTATTGATGACCCTGACATAGCAATACGTGGCGGGGTGATCAGGATGGCTGCCATGATCCCGGGAGAGGAAGCCACAAAAAAATGGATCTCCAGGTATGACAAAGTAAGGCCTGAAGCGCGACCTGAGATACTGTTCATGCTGAGTGAAAGGGGAGACCCGCTCTCGGTACCGCTGTTGCATGAGGCACTTAAAAATCCTTCAGCTCAGGTATCTTCCGAAGCGGTAGCTGCTCTTGCCAGGATAGAGGGCACCAGGGCAGTTGATCCGCTGCTGGCATGGATCCTTACATATGAATCTGAAGAGGGTCACTGGGCAGCAGTAAATGCATTGAGAACAATCCTCGATAAAAACAATATAGGGAAGGTTGTTGCAAAGCTTCCTGAATCAAGAGGCCATTCCACGGTGGCACTTCTATGGCTTCTCGGATGGTCTGGAGACAATGTTTTTTTCAAGACCGTAGTCCCGTATGCTGCAAGTGACGATCTGGGGGTAAGGGCTGCTGCCTTCACTGCTCTGAAAAATGTTGCAGGTTACAATGACCAGGAAACCCTGATAGCTATGCTTGAAAGGACAGACGAAAGGCCTGAGATGACCGAGCTCAGTAATGCCATTATTGCTGCCTCCATGAGAGGAAGTGATCCTCTCCTCAGGTCAGAGGTGATCCTGGCAGCCCTTGACAAGGGCTCCGACAGGCAAAAGCTCATACCACTCCTGGCCGAAACAGGTGGGGAGAAAGCACTTAAAAGGGTTGCCAAAGAATTTGAAAATGGCAGTGCTGAGATACGCGATGCCTGTTTTGATGCACTTGACCACTGGTCAGATCCGTCAGCCACTTCGGTTCTTCTTGAGATTTGCACCTCAGGCAACAAGACATTCGAAAGACCCGCTTTTGATGCTTATCTGAGGCTGGTCAATAATGCAGCGATGACCCGGGAACGCAAGATACTGCTTATGAAAGCTATAGCTCCGATGGCTCTGGCTCCTGATGAAAGGGTGGAATTGATTGATCTGGCGGCTTCACTGGGCATTTATCCTTCACTGTTCTTTATCAGCGGCTACCTTTCTGACAATTCTGAAGAAGTGAGGATGGCAGCTGAAAAGGCAACAGCAGATATGAATCTCCCGGAAGCAGAGGATTTTGTATCATTGTTTAACGGCAAGGATCTTTCCGGATGGCAGGGATCTTCCGGAGATAAGGCATCAAGGGCGGCAATGAAACCTGCACAACTGGAAGCCAGGCAGAAGGCAGCTGATAAACTGATGGCTGAAAACTGGAGCGTCAGAGACGGTTTGTTACTTTTCACCGGTACAGGTGCAGACCTGTGCTCGGTAAAAGAGTACACTGATTTTGATCTTTATATTGACTGGCGCATATCAAAAAAGAGTGGCGGTGGAATTTCCCTGCACGGCACTTCACAGGTACAGATATGTGATCCATCGGGTTTTGATTCAGGTGGCCAGACAGGCTCGGGAGGGCTTATTGAAATCGGGATAAATCCTTCAAAACCATTGAAGATTGCAGATAATCCGGCAGGAGAATGGAACACCTTCAGAATACTCATGACCGGTCAGAAGGTCTCAGTATGGCTAAACGGAGAGCTTGTAACAGACAATGTCACCATTGCGGATTTCCGGAGCAGTGGATTGCCGATATCCGGCAAGGGCCCCGTAGAACTGAAGGCAAATGGTACTGAGGTGGTCTTCAGGGATATATGGATCAGGGAGATAAGCAGTTCTGAATATAACCTTACCCCAGAGGAGAAGGCTGAAGGATTCGTATCACTTTTCAACGGTCGCAATCTTGACGGATGGGTGGGCGATAAGGTCTCTTATAAGGTTGAGGAAGGCAGCATAGTAATAAAACCCGGAAACGGTTCAGGGGGTAATCTTTATACTGAGAATGAGTATTCTGACTTTGTCTTCAGGTTTGAGTTTCAGCTGACGCCGGGTGCAAACAACGGACTGGGTATCAGGGCACCTCTTACGGGTGATGCTGCCTATGTGGGGATGGAACTTCAGATAATCGATAATACGGCTCCCATTTATGCAAAACTGAATGAATACCAGTATCATGGCTCTGTCTATGGTGTCATCCCGGCAAAGAGAGGGTACCTTAAACCGGTGGGCGAATGGAACAGTGAGGAGGTAATGGTCAAGGGTACCAAGGTCAAGGTTATACTTAACGGTACCGTAATTGTCGACGGGGATACGGAAGAAGCCAGTGCCGGGGGAACCCCTGACGGGGCTGACCATCCGGGTCTGAAAAACAGGTCAGGACATATCGGATTTCTCGGCCATGGCTCTATTGTAAACTTCCGCAACATTCGGATAAAAATGGTTGAATAATTCTTTGTCCGGTGTACAGTATGGTTAATCATTTAATATATCCCACCGGTCAAAATGAGCCTGAATTCTTTGTCCAAACAGATAATAATGACCAATTTTGAGGTCTTGATCGATGTATAGTATAAAATGATAGCAGTTCTCGGAATATTAATGCCAGGATACAATTGGCCGCAGTTATGAAGATACTCATTTGTGAAGATAACAAACTGGCTTTAAGAGCTATGGCAATTGTGCTTGAGCGGGAAGGCTATACAACATCTTCTGCCGTTGACGGGAATGATGCGATTGAGATGCTGAAGAATTTCAGTTATGACATGGTGATTGTTGATATCCATCTCCCTTATCATAGTGGTCTGGAGCTGATAAAATATCTGAGGAAGGACCTGAAGCAGACTACGCCGGTACTTATTGTTTCAGCATTCAGTGACCCTCAGATGCAGCGTCAGGCAGGAGAACTGGGAGTGAGCGGATATATTATTAAACCCTTTGATCCTGATGAACTGATCAGGCTTACCAAAACGATAATAAATCAGTAATCCATGAGCAGATATTTTTATCTGTCCCTATTATTAGTTTTCATCTTTGCGTTTATAACGCCTGCCACAGTCATGTCGCAGGTAATAACCGACCCGGAGGCTGAATATGCAGGTATAAGATCAATGGCGGCCGCGGGGAATTACTCTGTTGCAGAAGCTGCTGCCCGCCGGCTTGTGAATCAATTTCCGGCATATGGTGACGCACGGATACTCCTCGGCCGTATTCATGCATGGCAGCATGAATACCAGGAGGCTGAGGCTGTCATTGACACCCTTCTTCTGACCGAACCAGACAATGCCGATGCCCTGGCAGCTTTGCGCGATATTAAAATATGGGCACGTCAGTCAGATCAGCAGCAGACACCCGAGACAGATATCCGGGCAGGGTATTCCTTTGATACTTTCTCCAAGCCCTATGACCGGTTTTGGCAGGTTTTCAATGCCGGTACCGGTCACCGTTTTTCCTGGGGTACTGTCGTAGCCGGGATTAATGCAGGGAACATTCATATAGGTGAACCCGCCAATATACAAGCCACAAATCTGCAATTCGGAGTTGAAGCATGGCCGCAGCTGACCAGGAAAAACTATGCTTATATAGCATATGCTTACAGCCCGGGAACATATTTCCCCAGGCACAGGGCTGGACTGGAGGTATGGCAGACCCTGCCGGCAGGCTGGGCCCTCTCTGCAGGGATTAACTACTATCACTTTACAAGTGATGTCTTTATTTCCTCACTCTCAGTGGAGAAATATATGGGCAACTACTGGTTTGCAGCCAAAGGCTATTTTTATTTTAAGGATATCGGGGTCACAACATCATTATATCTCAGTGCGAGGAGATACTTCAACAAAACTGATTATCTGCAGCTCACCCTGGGCACTGGCACCGCCCCTGACGAGCCTTTTGATATATTGACTGACCTGGAAAGACAGAGTGCCAGCAGTGTCAGATTGTCTTACTATGACAGGATTGCTCCTTTATGGGCTTTCAGGATAGGCGCAGGATATTCGTATGAGGAGTACACTGCCGGAAGTTACCGTAACAGGTACGAAGGCGGAATAGGGTTCATATACTCAATCAAAACTAAAAAATGAGGCAGGCAGGACTCATAATTCTTTCACTTATCCTGAGCCAGGCCATCCAGGCTTTTCCTGCATTCACTGTCACTGACGAGGGAGACCCCTCCGTTGTTGCAGTGACGGAAGCACCTGTAATCACCATAAGCACTTTTCCTACAGAGCTTACTGTTGAAGGACTTATATCCTTGTCAAAGAGCAACTTTCTGTTACAGCTCGGAGCATTCGGACGAAAAGCAAATGCCGATGCACTGTGTGAAAAGCTTGAGGCCATGCTTATGATCGATGTCGAGGTGGTGAGTGACAACGGACTGTACAAAGTCATTATAAACAATTCATCGGAAAAGGGCGCTGTCTGTTATTTCATTCCCGTGAATTTCCCGGAGACACGTAATATACGCAAAACGAAGAGTAATTCAGAGGCCCCGGATGAAACGCCCGTCATGGAAGCAGATGATACCCTGCAAACAGAAACCATAGCCCGGGATACAATTCCTGAAATAGCAGAAACGGCAGACGCTACCCTTACAATGGTGGCTGAACAGAATAACGCAGTTGTGGTGCCGGAAAAAAAAGGGATCTCATTGGGCAAACTGCTGATCCTTCCGGGAGACAGCCCATGGCTGAACAGGCTTGATTATTTCGGAAAATCAGTAGCCCTGGTTAATGCATTGATATTCACCATTATTTCCTGTGTCGTTGTAATGATAATATTGCTTTTTGTAATCTTGCTCAACAGGAGAAGGATGGAGAAAGAGGCAAGACTCAGGCAATACCTTCTTGAAAAGTATCAGGGCCTGATAGTCGATTATCTTTTTGGTGATACCAAAGCTGATGAGTTCAGACCGATAGCCTCTGATATTTACCGCAGGGAAGTGCTGATAGACCAGATGATAGATGTCAGTGTGAACCTGAAAGGTGAAGCGGGGGATAAGCTGAACCGGCTTTACAGGGAGCTTAATCTTGACACGGACTCAGTACGGCGGGCCCGGAGCAGGAGGTGGCACATAAAGATCAAGGGCTTCAGGGAACTTGCATTCATGAATATCAAAGATGGGAACAATGATATTTACAAATCTCTGAACTCCAAGAACGAGATACTCAGGATGGAAGCACAGATAGCAATGGTGCGACTGAGTGATGATGACCCGTTTGCATTCCTCTCTCATCTCAGGCGTCCTTTCTCGCTCTGGGAACAGATCACACTGCATGACCTGATAATACAGCATGAACTGCCTGTCCCTGATTTCCAGAAATGGCTCACCTCGGCTAATCCAACCGTTGCGATGTTCGCTTTGAGAATGATAAGGGAGTTTAAGCAGAGTTATGCTGAACCGGAGGTCAGAAAAGCCCTCCTCCACCGTGACCCGCAAGTAAGTCTGCTGGCAGTACAGGTAGCAGGTGATCTCGGTATGAGATCAGCACTGGAAACAATGAAGAGGATGTACAAGTACCAGGATTATAATAACTGCCTGGAGATCGTAAAATCAATGGGCAAAATGCCGGACCTTTCAATGATGGGCTTCCTGAAACTGGTGCTTGACAAAGAGGATGACGTGCAGTTGCAGATTGAGGCAACAAAAGCTATAGAAAATATGGGAGAGGAAGGCGTCAGCACGCTCGTCAAAATCATGAAATCAGAATATAAAAACTATAATATTATCGTCAGGCACGTGCTTGACCGAAGGATATACTAAAAGAAATGGGCTTCGTATTT
>JAQBHM010000098.1:0-11848 GCA_032127795.1 Bacteroidales bacterium
TCAGGGACACCCCTCCTTGAAAAGGAGGGTAAATCTCTGAATATAAATATTTTAACTTACTCCTCCTTGAGGAGTAGCCTGACCGCAAGCGTCAGGGTGAGGAGGTAACTTTTGAGACAGCCTTTTCTTTCATTTAATTCAGATGCCTGTATGCTTATTTCTTTTTAAGCCATTTCCTTACCGGAGTTGAAAAGAAAAGCATTATCAGCCCGAAGATCAGCATGCATACCCCGGATATCAGGTTGACATTTATGTTCAGTGACCTTGCGTACATTGCTTCATCTCCAATTGTGGCAATACCGTAAATGGAAATTATCAGCCCGAATATCGAGAACATCAGTCCTATCGGAAATCTTATATCTATCATGATCGTATGCTTTTAGGTTACCAGAACAATATTGTCAGAATAATACATATCACGGCCACTATGAGAGCAAGGAACCAGGGTCTCTGGTGCCATGCCACATTACTGTCATCTAAGGGCTTTGTCATTGAGTAGACGAGGCCGTCAAGTTCGCTGTCACTCTTAATTCTTTTCGTCAGGAGTGAAATTATTACGGTGAGCAGTGTAGCGGTTGTAAATGCAAATATGGCGGTCCAGAAGTTCTGGGCCATTTCAACCGGATATTCATGTATGACACCCAGCCAACCTCCTTTGACGAGCGTATCAGAGCCCATCGGCTGTGTAAGACCGTGATGCAAAAGAGCAACGGCGAATCCTGCCAGCAGGCCTGTAAATGCGGCATGGCCGGTGGATCTTTTCCAGAACATTCCAAGGAATATCACGGCAAACAGCGGGGCATTGATCATGGAGAAGATGGTCTGCAGGAAGTCCATAATGTTTCCGAACTTACTTGCTATATATGCAGCTCCGATGCTCACCACCACTCCAAAGACGGTAGCTATCTTTCCAACTTTAAGGTAATGTTTGTCGTCAGAATCATGATCACCTGTGATAGGCCTGATATAGCTCTGATAGATGTCATATGTCCATACAGTATTGAATGCTGAAACGTTACCGGCCATACCTGACATGAATGATGCCAGCAGTGCAGTGATACCGAGGCCGAGAACACCTGCAGGCAGGTACTGTTTGAGCAGCATAATTATTGTGTAGTCATATATTGGCTGTCCGGTTTCATTCAGCGGCAGGACAAATCCTTTTGCCGGATCATTGAGAAGCACCAGTGCTGCTATACCGGGGACGATAATAAGAAACGGGATGAACATTTTGGGGATAGCGCCGATAAGCGGTGTTTTGCGGGCGGCTATATTCGACTCGGCAGCCATTGCTCTCTGGACAATCAGGAAGTTGGTACACCAGTAGCCGAATGAAAGCACAAAGCCAAGCCCGGCGGCGATACCGTACCAGGCCACACCCAGTGGGTTTGCGCCCGGGGAACCGGTATATTTCCAGGTAGTAGTCCAGGTATCGGCGGCGAAGCCTTTAGCCTCAACTATTGGAGCAAGACTGCCCTGCAGACCGCCCCAGCCGCCTACATCTCTCATCACCAGCAACGTCATCGGCAACAGACCTATGACAATGATGAAGAACTGGAGCACCTCGTTGTATATTGCTGAGGAGAGTCCTCCCAGGTAAGTGTAGGCCAGTACTATGGCCGCTGAGGCCATAATTGAAACATTGAAGTTCCATCCCAGGACGTTTTCGAGGAGTATGGCAAGGGCATACATTGAGATACCCGATGCAAGTATTGTCATGACAGCAAAGAGTATGGCATTCAGCCCGCGGGTCTTTTCGTCAAAGCGGAGCTTAAGGTATTCAGGCACCGACCTCGCTTTCGAACCATAATAGAAGCGCATCATGAAAAGAGCCAGGAAAACCATGGCAGGTATAGCGCCCACCCAGTAGAAATGCGTGGTGAGCATGCCGTACTTGAGACCTGATCCGGTCATACCCATCACCTCAAGGGCACCGAGGTTTGTGGAGATGAATGCAAGACCTGCAACCCAGGCCGGAATAGAACGCCCGGCTTCCAGAAATGCACTTGCATTTTTCATGTATTTTTTCAGGGCCCATCCAATACCCAAAACAAAAAGAAAATAGACCATCATTATCAGATAGTCTATTCCTTCCAGCGCAAATTTTGTATCCATGAGATTCTATCGATTAGGTTTGTAATCACACAAACTTAATAAATTTTATTTCACGCTGTCGCCGGCTTTTTTATTTAAGCCTGAAAAAATTATTTCTTCACTGTCTGGCTTACCGCTCTCCCTTTGGGCATTACAAGTACTTTCCTGTCACGGGTGGCGGCGGTTCCCTTACTGCCGGTATAGTCAACCCAGGCTGTGAACTCGTTCAACTCATGGGCTTTGAGTCTTTCTGTCTCAATGAAACCTACATCTTCATCTCTGAGGGTATAGTTGTTATGTTCAGAATGCCATACGTCTACATAATAGACTCTGGGGTTGAGACCGGTAAAGATCACTTTTCCTGCTGAATTGGTGAATCCCTCAACAATTGCATTGGTTTCATTATCCCAGTCCTGAAGTGTGGGATAGAGAATTACGCTTGCTCCCTGGACAGGGTACTGATCATAGTATTCAAGCACTTCGACCTCGAGCATTGTGGGGGAGAGTACTTCGATCTCCTGGTATGATTCATCAAGGTTGCCGTTATTGGACCATGCTTTCAGTACTACAGTAAAGATACCGGAGCCTGAAAATGAGTGTACAACGTTTACGGCATCTGAAAAAGTGCCGTCGCCGAAGTCCCATTCGAATTCGGTGGCATTGTTAGAGGCGTTTGTGAAATATACATCTTCGCCAATATTTACGGTTACCTTATCAGAATAGAAGAAAGCTTCAGGCTTTATATCGCATGAAGTGAGCACCAGGGCTGCGATTGCGGTAAAAAACATTAATTTTTTCATGACTTTGCTTGTTAAATACAAATAAGTGAATTCAAAATCTGTGCCACATGTCTGATTGAAAGACGAATCAACTGTTCGCGCAGTTGCACTCCTGAACAGATCAATTAAAAAAAACGTTATCTTTGCGAACTAATTTAAATTTAAGAAATGATCAGCATAACTTTTCCGGACGGATCAGTACGTGAGTTTGAAGATGGTATCACCAGCCTTGACATAGCCACCTCCATCAGTCCCAGGCTGGCTGCTGAGGTGTATGCTGCAACGGTCAACGGTGAGGTTTATGATCTCTCCCGCGCTATTGAGGGTGATGCCACTCTCAGGCTTCACAAGTGGGATGATCCTGAGGCAAAACATGCCTTCTGGCATTCATCGGCACACCTGATGGCTGAGGCACTTGAAACTCTTTATCCCGGAATGAAGTTCGGCATAGGCCCGGCAATTGAAAACGGGTTTTATTATGATGTTGACCCGGGAGAAGGAAAGATTATCACAGATGCTGACCTGCCCCTGATAGAAGCAAAAATGAAGGAGCTGGCTGCTCAGAATAACAAGATCCTGAGAACAGTTGTGAGCAAGAAAGAGGCACTGGATTTCTTCAGTGCCAAGGGTGACGAATATAAGACCGAGCTCATTTCAGAGCTTGAGGATGGGACAATAACCCTTTACAGTCAGGGCAGCTTCACTGATCTGTGCCGCGGTCCTCACCTGCCTGACACCTCAGCAATAAAGGCAATAAGGGTTCTCAGTCTTGCCGGAGCTTACTGGAGAGGTGATGAAAAGCGAAGAATGCTGACAAGAATTTATGGCATCACTTTCCCGAAACAGAAGCACCTTGATGAATATATCACTCTCCTTGAAGAAGCACGCAAGCGTGACCACCGGAAGATAGGCAAGGATCTGGAACTGTTTGCATTCTCGCCGAAGGTAGGCATGGGCCTGCCGCTGTGGTTGCCGAAAGGCGCCGACCTGAAGCAGAGACTTACAGACTTCATGACCAGGGTCCTGAAAGAGAGAGGCTATGTCATGGTTTCAACGCCTCACATAGGTAATGTAGATCTCTACAAGACATCAGGTCATTATGAAAAATACGGTGCTGACTCCTTCAGGCCCATCACTACACCGCAGGAGGGGGAGGTTTTCATGCTTAAACCCATGAATTGCCCTCACCACTGTGAGATTTACAATGCTGTTCCTCATTCATACAAGGATCTTCCGCTTCGTATGGCGGAATTCGGTACCGTGTACCGCTATGAGCAGAGCGGGGAACTGCACGGGCTGACAAGGGTACGCAGTTTCACACAGGATGATGCACACCACTTCTGCCGTCCTGACCAGCTTAAGGAGGAATTCAAGAGCATCATAGATCTTGTTCAGTATATTTTCAAGGTAGGTGGGTTCAATGAGTTTACAGCCCAGATATCTCTCCGTGACCCCGGGGACAAACAGAAATATATAGGCTCTGATGAAAACTGGGATAAAGCTGAGCAGGCGATCATTGAAGCGGCAGGAGAAAAGAACCTGTTCACCACAATTGCAAAGGGAGAGGCAGCGTTCTACGGTCCCAAGCTTGATTTCATGGTCAGGGACGCCATAGGCCGTAAATGGCAGCTGGGCACAATACAGGTTGATTACAACCTGCCTGAACGTTTTGAGCTCACCTATAACGGAAGTGACAACCAGAAGCATCAGCCGGTAATGATTCACCGCGCCATCTTCGGATCCATGGAACGATTTGTGGCTGTTCTGATCGAAAACACCTCCGGGAAGTTCCCGCTCTGGCTCACACCTGATCAGGCTGTGGTGCTTCCTATAAGTGAAAAATTCAATGATTATGCAAAAACTGTTTTGAAATTCCTTAATAATTCCGATATTCGCACCCTGATTGATGACAGGAACGAAAAGATAGGTAAGAAGATAAGGGATAATGAGTTAAAGAGAATACCCTACCTTCTGGTGATCGGTGAGAAAGAGGTTGAGAGCGGAACTGTTGCTGTTCGCAGGCAGGGTGAGGGTGATAAAGGAACAATGAAGACTGAAGATTTCGTCAGGCTGATAAAAGGAGAAGTAGCTGCCGAAATTGCAGTATAATAAACTGACAATTAGCATATTATTAACTTAACTGGAGGACAAGACCATAGCAGGACCAATCTTTTCCAGGCCAAGGCCAGGAAGAAAACCGGAACCGGAACACCGGATAAACAACAGGATCACCGCCAGAACGGTAAGGGTAGTTGGTGAAAACATGGAGCCTCAGGTACTGAGTATCCAGGAAGCGGTAAGGCTCGCTGACGAAATGGAACTTGACCTTGTTGAGATATCTCCTAACGCTGAACCGCCTGTATGTAAAATAGTTGATTACCAGAAGTTCCTGTATCAACAGAAGAAGAAACAGAAGGAAGTCAAGGCCAATGCCACCAAAACTGTTGTAAAAGAGATACGTTTCGGTCCGAACACCGATGATCACGATTACAATTTTAAGTTAAAGCATGCAATAAATTTCCTTGAAGAGGGAGCAAAAGTGCGGGCATATGTTTTCTTCAAGGGAAGATCGATACTTTTCAAGGAGCAGGGAGAAAAGCTGCTTGCCAGGTTTGTAGGTGACCTTGATGAATATGGAAAAGTTGACCAGATGCCCAGGCTCGAGGGTAAAAGGATGATCATCATCCTCTCACCCAAGAAAAAGAAATAGATACATTACAAATACATATATATAATTCAGAAATGCCAAAAATGAAAACAAACCCGGGTGCAAAGAAGAGATTTTCTTTGACCGGTACAGGTAAGATCAAGCGTAAGCATGCCTTTAAGAGCCACATTCTTACCAAAAAGTCAACCAAGCGTAAGAGAAATCTTACTTATGACGGATTGGTATCAAAGGCTGATGAGAAGAACATCAAGGTTCTTCTGGGAATGAAATAATGCTAATCACCTGTTCGTGTGATAATTAATTAATTATTAACCAGGATGTGAAGCAGAAAAGACCGTAACGGCGCTTACATCCAAAATGAGAGTAAAAAAGAAATGCCAAGATCAACAAATGCAGTAGCATCAAGGGCAAGGAGAAAAAAGATCCTTGACCAGACGAAGGGATACTTCGGCAGCAGGAGCAATGTTTATACTGTTGCAAAGAATACCCTTGAAAAAGGGCTCGGTTATGCATACCGTGACCGCAAAGACAAAAAAGGACAGTTCAGGGCACTCTGGATTCAGAGGATCAATGCCGGTGTCCGCCTGTACGGAATGAGTTATTCGGAATTCATAGGCAAGCTTGACAAGAAGGGCATCACCCTTAACCGCAAGACACTCGCTGACCTGGCCATGAATCATCCTGAAGCATTCAAGGCCATAGTTGACAAGGTGAAAGCCTGAACCGACTGAATGATATAATAAAAAAAGCTGCCGATGGCAGCTTTTTTCATTTTCAGTTAGTTCACAATCTGCACTATCGTGCTATTTTCAGGAACCTGTTGAACCTTATCTTCTTCAGTCCTGAAGCCTCTTTATCTATTGACAACCACACAAATACCGGTTTCCCAACCACATGGTCTTCAGGCACAAACCCCCAGAAGCGTGAGTCCGCTGAGTCATGCCTGTTGTCACCCATCATCCAGTAGTAATTCATCCTGAAAGTATAGCTGTCAGCAGGTTTGCCGTTTATATATATTATACTGTCCTGTATATTCAGATCATTCTCCTCATATATATCAATAATCTGGGAATAGATACTGATATTGGACATATCCAGTTTTACGGTCGCTCCTTCTGAAGGAATCCACAGTGGCCCGAAATTGTCTTCATTCCATCTTACTGACGGGTCATGCGGGAAGATATACGGAGCATACTCTCCTGCCCTCTTCAGTTCCTGGTCTACACCTGTGACATTGGCGAACCCTGATATCAGCTTTGCATTCTCCTGTGTAAGAGGAAGAAGATAAACAGTGCCGGAGAGCATCAACGACTGGTCGGATCTGGCTACTCCCATGCGCTCAAATGCTTTTGGATTAATGCGCGTGCCATTGGTGCGTACATAATATGATGTCTGCTGGTTGCCGTTGTCCGTGACAAGAAGACCATTGACATAAAGGAGTCCTTCCCTGATTTCAAGAGAGTCTCCGCTTATTCCAACACATCTTTTGACATAATTGTCTCTTCTGTCTACAGGCCGGTAGATAACAGTATACTGGTCCCATATTTCCTTGCGGGCAATTGCATTATACTCATTCTGGCTCAGCAATTGCTTGCCGGCCCGAAAATCATTTATTGCCAGCGACTCGGCCCCTGACCTGAGTATCTCATAATAGCTTGTCAACTGGTTTTCCACTACCACTGTATCTCCGGCAGGGAAATTGAATACAACTACGTCATTATTCTTAACATGACCGAATCCCTTCAGTCTCTTGTATTTCCAGTGAACAATGTCAGACCATGACTTCGCTTTGCCCTTTGACAGAGGAAGGGTATGCTGCGTGAAAGGGAATGCGATAGGAGTGTTAGGCATCCTGGGGCCAAAAGCCACTTTACTCACAAACAGATGGTCACCTACCAGCAACGATTTCTCCATTGAGGGAGTAGGGATGCGATAGTTCTGGAAAAGAAAGATATTGATAAGGGTGACGGCAATCACTGCAAATATAAGGGCATCAAGCCATTCAACAATGGTACTGTTCCTGCCGTGACGTTTTTTCCAGAATGCCCAGTTTACCTTTTTTGTGACATAAATATCAAAAACGATGGCCAGGCCTATTAAAAGCAAGAAGTTACCCACCCAGATAACCCATAATAAATACAATATTGCGGCAATTCCGAACCGAACAAATTTGTTGTCAAGGATATTATTCATCTATTATTTTTTTCGTTGCAAATCTAACCAATATTATAGATTCAATACATCTGCCATACTAAAAACACCTTTTCTTGATAAGATATACTCTGCCGCCAGCAGTGTTCCTATTGCGAAGCCCTGCCTGTTTCTCGCCTCATGACTCAGCGTTATCCTGTCTATTTCAGACTCCCAGATAACAGTGTGATTACCGGGTATCACACCTTTCCTGACTGATCTTACAGGTATATATTTACCGTTTGCCATCTCTTCCGCCTTTTTCCATCCGTCATAGTCAGGATGTTGCCTGGCTATCTCTTCTGCCAGTGACACTGCCGTTCCGCTTGGAGAATCAAGCTTGCGAATGTGGTGAGCCTCTTCAATTATTACCTTATAATCGCCCAGTGCGTTCATTATGCGTGCCAGTTCCGCATTGAGTCTGAAGAGAATATTAACGCCTATGCTGAAATTGGATGAATGAATAAGTGTTCCGTTTTTATTGAGGCAATAATCCCTGACTTCGTCATACCTTGAAAGCCATCCTGTTGATCCGGATACCACAGGCAACCCCAGGGAGAGAGCTTTGATAATAATATCAGGTGCTGCTTCAGGTCCTGTAAATTCTATTGCCATATCGGCATCTCTTACTCCTGCCCGTGTAAGATCGCCGGCATTCTCCATGTCAATTTTAAGTACTATTGAATGGCCGCGGGCAGGAGCATTAAGTTCGATCTCCTGACCCATGCGGCCATATCCAAGCAATGCGATCCTCACCTATTGAGCTTCGAGTTTGATTGTGGATACTTTCTCCATATCACCGACATAATACCGCGAACCTATCAAAAACAGCAATGCCCCAATCAAGAGTGAGAAGGGAAGTATACTCATTGCTGTCTTGATGTTTGTAAGGTCAGCTATTCTTCCGAGGACTATTGGAGCGGTAAATGAGCCAATTAGATTCTGCACAAGTACAGCTATTGCATATGATGTTGCCCTGAGGCCGGGATGTATAACATCCTGGGTCACAGCAGCAGCCCCTGAGATGAACAGCATGATGAATATCCCGAAAGTAAACAGTGTTATCAGCTGTGCTGTGCCTTTGAAAAAGTAAAATGCAAGGAAAAGCAGCAGGGCTGAAATAAATGTTGTGATTGCAGGGAAAAGCATTCTTGCTCTGATTTCTGTTTTCCTCCATCTGTCAGTAATATATCCACCCATGGGAGCCCCTATTAATGCGAGCATCATGACGGCACCGGCAAGGGTACCTGCCTTTTTGGGATCCATGCCGGTTGTGACCTCAAAGAATTTTGGCAGCCAGACAATCATTGCTGTAGTAACGAAAACAATAGCGGTCATCCCGAAATAGGTGAAAATTACTGATGGCTTTTTCAGAAACTCCTTAATAATATCTTTCCTTTCCATCTTTATCTTGACGTTGCTCTTATCCACCCTGGAAAGATCAACCGTCTTATAGTCTTTGACAAACAGGAAAAGTACAGCTATGATAAGCCCGGGTATTGCAACAACTCCGAAAGCATGTTTCCATCCCCATGTGCTTGCAATTATTCCACCCATTGTGACACCTATAGCTGCGCCCAGTGGTATTGAAGCATTCCACAGTCCCATCATTTTTGAACGTTTCTCCATTGGGTACATACCGGAAATAAGAGCGCTGCCCCCGGGTGCATATCCGGCTTCGCCGAAGCCTATGAAGATGCGGGCAAGGAAAAGCTGTATATAGTTTCCTGTAAAGGCACAGAGCAGAGTAGCCAGACTCCACACTATTGCCATAATACCAATGGTTTTTGTACGGCTCCACCTGTCTATTACTACCGAAACGGGGAAAGTCAGCAATCCTATTGTAAGATATATTATTGAAACAAGCCATCCCGACTGAAAATTGTTAATCCCAAGGTCATTCTGGATGTATGAAAACATCGAATTAACAACCATTCTGTCAGCATAATCAAACATATATAGCAGAAACAGAAGGATGAAGACATAATTGGAGTAGCTCTTTGTAAAGAGATACCCCGGAGGAATGACCTTGTTTTTCATAGTTTCACGTATTGGAGTTTATTTCAAAGGTTAACTGGGAACTAAAGTAAAATCATTTTTTTTAAATTGCACCAGTTTTATGAAATGTTTAACATGAAAAAAATAATCCTGAGTCTGACAATGATTATAGCTTTTACTGCTGCCGGATGTACGCAAAATGAAAAAGCTGACCTTGTTATTATCAACGCAAAAGTGTTTACTGTTAATACAGAGACTCCCTTTGCTGAGGCTGTTGCTGTGAAAGACAACAAGATTCTTGCTGTGGGCACCGGCAGGGAGATAGAAAAGTATATTGATAGTGATGTTACACGACTGATTGATGCCGCCGGTCGTCTGGTAATCCCCGGTTTCAATGATGCCCATGCCCATTTCGGTCCTGTTGATCCTGATTTTATTGAGCTCAGGTATACTACTGATCCTTCAGTGATCACTGAAAAAGTCAGGGAACAGGTTGCCCGTTCCGAAAAGGGACAGCTGGTTTACGGAGGCCACTGGGAGCATGAGATGTTCACTACCCGAGACTGGCCGTCAAAAGATCTTATTGATGCCGTATCTCCTGATAACCCGGTAGTGCTCAGGCGTACTGACGGTCACAGCGTGCTTGTCAACAGCTATGTTCTGAGGTTGTCAGGAATAACTAAAAACAGTCCCGATCCCTTTGGTGGAGAGATAATGAAGGATCCGGTGACCGGTGAGCCGACAGGAATCCTAAAGGAGAGTGCCATGAATCTCGTCAGAACCGGGGATTTCAGGATAAAAAGGAGTCCGGCGGAAGAAAAGGAACGGGAGATGACAGGTTATCTTCTGGCTATCAGGCAGGCAACTGAGTACGGCATTACAAGCATACAGATCCCGGGCCCTGCTGATGCCGGCATGTATGACAGGATAATGGCAGAGAATAATCTTACATGCCGGATAGATATTGGTGGAATACTTACAGATGATCCGTTGAAACTTGAAGGGTATCTGAAGATGAAGGAAAAGTATCCCATGACTGGCAACTGGATCAGGTTCGGATATCTTAAGGACTTCATGGACGGCACCCTGGGTTCAGCTACGGCCATGATGTTTGAGCCCTTTGATGATGAGCCTGGCAAGACAGGGCTCCCGCAGATGACCTATGAGGAGCTTGAGAAAAGAGTTCTGGCAGCTGATGCTCTCGGGTTTCAGATAGGCATTCATGCCATCGGTCCGAAGGCTAACAACTGGATACTTAATGCTTATCAGAAAGCCGGTGAGGTCAACGGTATACGTGACAGCCGCCATCGCTCAGAACATGCCCAGATACTCATAGAATCAGATATACCACGCTTTGCGCAGCTTGGCGTGATAGCATCTATGCAGCCCACTCATTGCATCACTGACAAGCGGTTTGCAGAGAAACGCATTGGTACTGAACGAAGCCGGTGGGCATATGCCTGGAAAAGCCTGGCCGACAGCGGCGCTCAAATCGCATTCGGAACTGACTACTCAGTTGAACCTCTCAATCCTATGGAGGGCCTTTATGCTGCCGTGACGCGCAAGGACAGAAAAGGAGAAGAAGGCAACGGTTGGTTCCCCATGGAGAAGTTAACCATGGATAAGGCTATCACTTATTATACCCTCGGGGCAGCATACTCTCAGTTTATGGAAGAGAGTAAAGGTATGCTCAAGCCGGGGTATCTGGCAGATATAGTAATTCTGTCTGAGGATCTGTTCACCACCGCTGAGGAAAGGATAATGCTTGTGAAGGCAGACTATACGATTGTAGACGGCAAGGTGGTATATGAAAGGAAGAAGTGATCACAGCAATGAGGAAAGTATTCTCAAAGCCTCGTCACGATTTTTGCCGCAAAACTCTTCTTCAGCCTTAAAAGCGATGCATACGGAAGGCCTCTCTGGCTTTCCCCACAGTGCGCACCCGTAATCCGGGAGCAGATGTACGCATCTTACCCCTGGCGGCTTGCCTTCAGGCATACCCGGAATGGGTGAGGATATTGAAGGTGCAATACAGCATGCACCGCATGCCGGGCGACATTCCATCAGTCAGCTTTATTAAAAACCGAAGCCCTTGTCATTTATGACTGGGCTTCATTAC